>RZYO01000239.1 GCA_009930325.1 Spirochaetia bacterium
TTTAATCCTTATCTTAGTAAAGGAGACAGAAACTCAAAAAACTTCAAAGCATTTGTAAAGAGATACAAATCAGATACAGGAATTAAGATACAACTTCAAGTATGGACTGGTAAGACACCTTATATTTTTGATGTTTTAGATGCTTCAGAAGACCAAATTAAATATAATATAGAACAAAATGGAGGAGTTTTATATGGTTGATTTATATGATTTTAAAGATAAAGATGGAATTAAAGCTAAGCTACCAAGTTTATCTGAAGATATAAAGTTCAAGCAGATTGAAATTATAGGTATTGATAGAGATATACTTAATATTAAAGAAATAATAAAAGTAGAAGAAGCTAAGCTTATGCTAGAAATTTCTCAAGATAAAGAATTAAAAAATCAATCTCAAAGAGATGCAAAATTAACAATACTTGCAAGTTCAGAGCTAACTAATCAAAAGAAAGAGCTTTACGATTTAATTGATAAAAAGAAAAGAAAAGAAGCCGAATTAGATTATAAAAACACAGAGCTAAGAATTAATTTTTATTATTATAAAGATTTAATAGGTATGAATGAAAAGAAAGATAAAGATGATTAAGACTAATGATTTTGCAATAACTACTACTCTTAAAGAGACATTATCTGAGTTAATGTATGAAGAATACATAACTCCTTACTTATTCGCTTCAGAGTATAATTTACATGTAAATGATGTTTCTAATATATTTTATAAGTTAGAAAATAATGGTTGGTTGAAATCAAAAGGAATTGTAAAGAAACATTTAGTATATGGCTCAAAACTAAAAGTTATATATGTAAAAGAAATTCCTAGATATGAGCTTAAAAAAATGGAAAAGTGAAGAATTATGGATAAAAATATTATAGTTAAGTTTGCTTTAGATATAAAATCTAAATTTCCTATAGATAGAGATAGAAGATTCTCTTCTAAGAACATTTGGATTGAAATAGACAAATTAACAAAAGAATACTTAAATAAAAAGGAGGAATAGTATGGTAAATAGAACTATTGTAGTAAAAAAGAATAAAACCACAGGTGTAGTTTTAGCAATTTTCTTTGGAATATTTGCTTGGATTTATACTTGGAAACTAGACCAACCTAAATTTTGGGGTGCTTTTATAGCAGCGGTTTTATTTGGTTGGACTTTAATTGTCCCTATTGGTTTATACATATGGGTTATAATTGATATGTGTGCAAAACCAAAAGACCAATATATTAACTATCATAAATACAAGGTAAAAAGGTGATTAATTTGGCAAAAGCTAAACTTTCAAATGCAGCAAAAGAAGAAAATGAATTTCAAAAACTAGCAAGACTTGCAATGTCTAATAAAGACCAACAAATCTTAGAAAGAAAATTCAGAAAAGAAGCAAGTAGAATAGATTCTGCTGTTGAGTTATTAGGAGTTGTAGGTAAATCTAGAGATGATTTTATTATGGCACAAATTGAACTTCAAGCAGTTGCAGGAGAATATAACAAAACTAGACAATACAATACAGAGAACTGGACAAAATCTAAACAAAATGAATACAAAAACGAAGTAAAAGAATATCATAAGAAACTAACCGCAATATATAGAAATCAAAAAGAACTACAAATCAAGATTTTAGAATATCACTTACAATTAGAAAAGAAACTTGGTTTTACTTTTGATATTTCACAAAACAATGTATATATGGTTGCCTATATTTCTTGTAAAGCAATGGAATTTGATAAAGGGGTTAATTCCAATGCTAACTAGAAATCAAATACTACAAGAACAAGAAGTCTTAAGGCTTCTTGATTCCTGTAGGAACAAAGACATAAATTGTTTAAAAGGTTCAGGCTACCCAGCAGAAACTGATGCTCATTACTTAATGAAGGCAAAAATATGTAAGGACTTGCTTAATCAAGGACATAGATTTGTAACAGAAGCTAAGTTTGCAAATGGATTAGGTAGAGCAGACATTATTGATATAACTGATGGATTAATTTATGAAGTTGTATGTTCAGAAAAAGAAGAGAGCTTAATTAAAAAGAAAGCAAAATATCCTTTAGACTTTGAGGTGGTTAGAGTTGATAAATAAAGAAGGTTTAAATATAATATATTTAATTTGGGCTTATATAATAATATTTTTATTTTTTATGTGGATAACTAAGATTTTAATAGTTAAGGTTTTTATGTGAATAAGGAGGAATGAATATGTTTAATAGAAAGAAAATAAGAGAATTAGAATCAAGAGTAAAAGAATTAGAAACTAAAGATAAATTATTAATGAAAGAGTTTTCTGATATAATTAAAGATAAGTTTGCAGAAGTTAGTAATGCTTTTGATAAAATGATTGTAAACGAAGCAGATGATTTAAGAAAAGAATGGAAGTTATTTGAGTCAAATAACAAGAAGTTTTTTAAATATAAGAAAAAATAATAAATAGATTTATAAATACTTCGGACTACATATATGTAAAAAATATTTTAGTGATTAAATGGTAAAAGGTTATAAATTCAAACTCTTAGGATACGAAATTTACTATAGTGGGGTTTATGGCTATCATTTTAACGGAAAGTGTTTTAAAAATCTAATTAAATTACAGTGTTATATTGAGAAATATAATTATGCTTTAAAAAATGGAATAAAAATCACAGATACTAATTATACTGATGACTTTTCTGATTTTTATCCAAAAAGGAGGAATTAATATGAGTAAATTAAGTGAAAAGGATTTTAAATTACTTTCAGAAGAGAGTAAGTATAAATTATATATGGGTCAAAAAATTGATAAAGGAGAAGATGTTTCTGAGCATTTTATTTATGACGGAAATTTTGGTTT
>RZYO01000240.1 GCA_009930325.1 Spirochaetia bacterium
TTAGTGCAATAATGCAAAGTGTAAGTGGAGAAAAAATGGCAATTGCCTTAGCAAGAGAAGGTGGTTGTTCTTTTATTTATGGCTCTCAACCTATTGAAAGTCAAGCTGAAATGGTTAAAAGGGTAAAATCCTTTAAAGCAGGCTTTGTTCCCTCTGATTCAAATTTAAGTCCAGAAGATACTTTAAATGATATTATTGAATTAAAAATGAGAAGTGGTCATTCTACTGTAGCTATTACTGAGGATGGAAGTCAGCATGGGAAATTACTTGGTGTAGTAACATCAAGAGATTACAGAATTTCAAGAATGAACACTGATACAAAAATCAAAGATTTTATGACTCCTTTTGAAAAGTTAATATATGCAAAGGAAGGTGTTTCTCTTTCTGAAGCAAATGATATTTTATGGGATAATAAGTTAAATGCTCTTCCAATTATTGATGATAATCAAAGATTGAAATTCTTTGTATTTAGAAAGGATTATGATACTCATAAAGATAACCCAAATGAATTATTGGATAATAATAAAAGCTATATTGTTGGAGCTGGAATAAATACAAGAGATTATCAAGAAAGAATCCCTGCTTTGCTTAAAGCTGGATGTGATGTTTTATGTATTGATAGTTCTGAAGGTTTTACTCAATGGCAGAAAAACACAATCTCTTATGTTAGAGAAAATTATGGAGATAGTGTAAAAATAGGGGCTGGTAATGTTGTTGATCGTGAAGGTTTTAGATTTTTAGCTGATGCTGGAGCAGATTTTATAAAAGTTGGTATTGGTGGTGGTTCTATTTGTATCACAAGAGAAACTAAAGGAATTGGTAGAGGTCAAGCAACAGCTATGATTGAAGTCGCAAAGGCTAGAGATGAATATTTCCAAGAAAAGGGAGTATATATCCCAATATGTTCAGATGGTGGTATTGTTCATGATTACCATATGACTTTAGCTTTAGCAATGGGAGCTGATTTCTTGATGCTAGGAAGATATTTTGCAAGATTTGATGAAAGTCCAACACAAAGAGTAAACGTTAATGGTTCTTATATGAAAGAATATTGGGGTGAAGGAAGTGCTAGGGCAAGAAACTGGCAAAGATATGATTTAGGTGGAGATAAAAAGTTGTCTTTTGTTGAAGGAGTTGACTCTTATGTTCCATATGCTGGAAGCCTTCATAACAATGTTCTTCAATCATTAAATAAAGTAAAAAGTACTATGTGTAACTGTGGTGCGTTAAATTTAAATGAATTAAAAGCAAAGGCAAAATTAACATTGGTCTCTTCTACATCTATTGTTGAAGGTGGGGCGCATGATGTTATGCTTAAAGAAAGTAGAAATAAAAATTAAATAATTATTATATCAAAGTTAAATAAAATATATTTAACTTTATATATTTATTATATTCAAATTGTATAAAAATAAGACATCTATTTTTAGTAGATGTCTTATTTATCACTTAGTTAATATTAATTACAATTTAACTTTTCACTTAAATTTTTCAAAAATAAACCAACATCACTTACAATACCGATTGCTTGGCCTGTGCCCCTATCTGATAATTTCGTAACAACTGCTGGGTTGATATCAACACAAATAGTTTTTACAGATGAAGGAGTCATATTTCCTGTTCCTATACTATGAAGCATTGTGGAGAGCATTAATATCATATCAGCATCTTTTATAATAGAAGCATATTGAGCTTGAGCTTCAATCATATCATTAACTGTTTCTGGAAGGGGGCCATCATCTCTAATAGATCCAGCTAAACAATATGGAATCTTATTTTTTATTATTTCATACATAAGACCTTCTTTTAATATTCCATTATTGATTGCATTTTCAATAGAACCTTGACCATATATAATATTAATTGCTTTCATATGGTGATTGTGCCCGTGTTCTGTTACTTTGCCACTTTGAACATCAACGCCTAGAGATGTTCCTAAAAAGCGAGATTCTAAATCATGAACAGCTATTGCATTTCCACCTAAGAATCCATCGATATAACCATTTCTAATAAGAGCTGCTAAATAATCTGCACCACCAGTATGAATTACTACAGGCCCTGCTACAACAACAACTTTTCCATTTCTTTTCTTTATTTCTTGAATTTCATTTACTATTTTACTTACTGCAGTTTCACCTCTTCTTTCAGAGGAAACATCATTTGACATAAATGAAAATCCATTAGTATTTGACTCAATTTGAGGAGGGAATACTCTAACACTTTCTCCTTCAATAAGAATATTATCACCTTTTTTTACATCTCTTAATTTTAGACATCTTAAAATTCCAGAATTTTCTTTTTTAATTACTGCATCCATTCTTTGATCATGAACTTCATTCCATTTGTTATTATAAAAAACTTCAGTTTTATGATTCGTTGTGGAATAGAAATTCTGAGGAGCATGTTTATCTTTATCTGCTATAACAAAAGTAGCATTTTCTTCATTTAGGCTAAAAACACCTAAAGGTGATATTTTTTTTAAAATATTATCTAATTCTTGATCAGTTTGAGCTGAAATTGAAAATTTTACTATAGATTGTTCGTCTTGTTGTTTTCCTATTTTTATGTCCTCAACAGAATAATCTAAGCCTTCTTCTAATATAGTGTTAACAATTTTTGAGAAAAGGCCAGAATCAATTAAATGACCTTTTGCTTGATAAGTATTTTTCTTCATGAAAATATATTACAATATAAATTTAATAAAAAAAAGAAAAATAAAAAAGATTCTCTAAAAAGAGAATCTTAAGAAGTGAGCGGAGAGGGATTTGAACCCCCGACCAGTTGCGTGT
>RZYO01000241.1 GCA_009930325.1 Spirochaetia bacterium
TCAAACAAAAAAAGTTTTGCAAATCAAAATTTTTGTAAAAAGTGTTGCAGTTACTTTTCCAAACGGAATTTTGTGGCATTTAGTTTTTCAATCAACCAATTATTTATTCAAATCCAATTAAATAAATAATAAATATAATTTGAATGTGTTCGCTTGATATTTTTGTATGTAAATAATATCTTAATAAGAAAATAGGATAAAAATTATGATAATTAATAGTATTCGTGGATTTATGATGGCACTTGCAGACAGTATTCCTGGAGTTTCTGGCGGTACAATAGCTTATATTCTTGGATTTTATGATGAATTTTTACTCAGTTTAAGCAATATAATTTCAAAAAATAAATTAAAACGAATAACTTCTTTAAGCTTTTTACTTCAATTATTATCCGGCTGGGTAATTGGAATGATATTAAGTGTTTTAATTCTTTCAAGTCTTTTTAACACTAAAATATATTTTATGTGTTCTTTATTAATAGGATTAACAATTTCCTCAATTCCAGTAATCATAAAAGAAGAAAAAGATATTTTCACTTTAAATATCAAAAATATTATTAAATACATTTTATTTTTTTTAATAGGATTTTGTATTGTAATTTTCACCGCAATTTATTCAAAAGAAACAAATCAACAAACAATTTCTCTTACAAATATAAATTTTATTCTTTCTATAAGATTAATTATAGCAGGGATGCTTGCTATTTCAACTATGATATTACCAGGTATTTCAGGTTCATCAGTTTTAGTAATTTTGAAACTATACATCCCTGTAATTAATGCATTAAAACAATTAATAACATTAAATTTAAATTATTTTCTACCTGTTTTCCTTTTTGGTATTGGGATATTACTTGGTATAATTACTACTGTGAAAATAGTAAAAATCTCATTAACAAAACATAGAGCTTCAACGGTTTCATTTATATTTGGACTAATAATTGCTGCAATATATTCTATAATTTTAGGCCCTACAACTTTAGAAATACCAGAAGCACCTTTATCATTAAAAACTTTTAATATTTTTGCTTTTATTTTAGGAATATCTATAATTTTATTACTTCAAATAATAAAAACAAAAAAACAAACAAAAATAAAATAATTACAAAACATTTTCATTACCCGTTGAACTTGAATATTTATTCATAATATCTTGACTTATTTGTATATTTATGAGATAAAGTACTCTGTAATGCATAAAGGATTAAATGAATATACAATGAACGAAAAAAACAAAACCAAACAACAAAAAAATGAAAATGAGAAAAAAAATACACTCACTATCCAAATGACAGATGGTGTATTAATACCAAATAAGAACAATGGTAAGTTAATGAATAGTTGGAGAATAACTTTTTATTTTGCAATTCTTACTTTGCTTTCATTAATTATCTTTTTCCCTGATCCTTACAGAGAAATATTCTTAGTTTGTATCCAAGGAACTCCAGTTACTTTCCAATGTACTGTATTTGCAATTATTGGAGCAGTTTTTATTGGCACTTTGACCGGTCTAGGTTCAGTTTCTAAACATAGTATAATTAATATGATAAGTGGAGTTTATGTTGAACTAATTCGAGGAATTCCTTTATTAGTACAATTAATATTCATTTATTACGCTTTAGGCAGATTTTTTCATCTAAGTGGGATTAGTGCAGCAATAATAGCTTTAGCAATTTGTTTTGGTGCTTATATGGGTGAAATTGTTAGAGCAGGAATACAAGCAATTCCTAAAGGCCAAATGGAAGCAGCAATAGCTCTTGGTTTATCCAGATATCAAGCATTTAGATATGTAATTTTACCTCAAACTCTAAAAGTTGTATTACCAGCAGTCGGAAATGAGTTCATTAGTATGTTAAAAGATTCTTCATTAGTTTCAGTAATTGCTTTAAGTGATATTTTAAGAAGAGGTAAAGAATATATCTCAAGAACATTTTTATCCCTAGAAACAATGTTAGTTGTTGCATTAATTTATTTAATTATAACATTAATACTATCTCGCTTAGTTGGAAAATTAGAAGAAAGGATGAATAGCAATGGCTAATATTAAAATACAAAATCTACAAAAAACATTTATCACTCAAAAAGGAAATACTGTTCATGCTGTAAATGATGCTTCTTTAGAAGTTAATGAAGGTGAAGTAATAGTTATAATAGGACCGTCTGGAAGCGGGAAATCGACTTTATTAAGATGTGTAAACAAGTTGGAAATTCCAACAGGTGGTTCAATTTTAGTTGATGGTGTTGATGTTGTAAAAAACACTACAGATATTAGAAAAATTCGCGAAGAAGTTGGAATGGTTTTTCAATCATTTAATTTATTTCCGCATTTAAGTGTTTTAGATAACATTACATTGGCTCCAATAAAAGTAAAAAAAATGAAAAAAAGTGAAGCTGATAAAATTGGTCTTCAATTATTAAATAGAGTTGGATTAAGTGACAAAGCTAACGCTTATGCTAATCAATTATCTGGCGGACAACAACAAAGAGTTGCAATAGCAAGATCTTTAGCTATGCATCCAGATATTATGCTTTTTGACGAACCAACTAGTGCACTAGATCCAGAAATGATTAAAGAAGTACTTGATGTAATGCTTGATTTAGCAAAAAGTGGTATGACGATGCTTTTAGTTACCCATGAAATGGGATTCGCAAGAGCTGCCGCTACTAAAGTTGTTTTTATGGATGAAGGGAAAATTATTGAAGTTGGAACACCCAATCAAGTTTTTGATAATCCTCAAAATGAAAGAACAAAAACTTTTTTACAACAT
>RZYO01000086.1 GCA_009930325.1 Spirochaetia bacterium
ACTATACATAATAATCTTATATTTGTGAATATAAATTTAAAAATATTTTATATTAGTTATACTTTTAAATAATTATTGAGATACACTGAGAATAAATTAAAATAGTTATTTATCTAATAGAAAAAGGGTTTATAGACATATTTTTTTCTTAATAATTTTAATTTAATGTTTTTTTTGTAAATGATATTTTAAAGATTTAATTAATTAAGTAAAAAAAAGAGTACAGAGATTTGTTTATAAGAAGAATTATTAGATTTAATATGATTGAAGTGTTTTTTCAAAGTGGGCAAGTTTTCAACTGAAAATTTAAAAAATTGGATATAGTTTCGATTACCCTGTATCAAGAGAGACCTTTTAATTTAATGAGGTTTAAATTTTCCAATTGCTTATTATTCTTTGGTTATTAAAAAAAATATTTCTACTTTAAAGTAAAGTGACCTGTTTAATAAAAAAATAGATATTTAATTTGTCTTATTAGCAATTTATATGTTAATATAATTTTAAATTTAGATAGTAAAATTAGAGTATTTCAATTTAATGTATAATAAAAGAATATATATACATAAAATTGCATAAAAAAATCTATATTTGTATTGACCTATTTTGCTAAATAAAATAGATTATAGACATATAAATTAAAAGCAAGGAAGAAATTTAAAGATGAGAAATATTTTTACAACATTATCAAACATCATCTTAGTCCACATTATCGATGTGGTCGTTCTCCTTATTGCTTTAATTTTAGTCCTTATTTTATCCAGCCTACTTATTATTATGTAGCCACGGGGCATAGAAATTATGCTAAGGACCGTGGTAAAGACCTCCCAAAGTAAAAATATATAGGGAGTGATTTACTATACCCATTTTGTAAAGGAGTAAACAACATGGAAGATTTTAAAGAGATGAGATTTACATTATCACTGCTTGTAAAAAACCATTCTGGTGTTTTGCAAAGAGTAGTGGGGCTCTTTTCAAGAAGAGGCTATAACATCGATAGTCTAAGTGTCGGAAGAACAAATGATAATGATGTAAGTAGAATTACAATTGTTATTTTAGGGGATACTTCTATTGTGAAGCAAATTAAAAATCAAGTTGAAAAACTTGTAGATGTTTATAGAGTTTCAATAATTACTGATGAAAATGGAATTCAAAGTGAACTAATTTTAATTAAACTTTCTACAAAAGATGGAGATAGATCTAATGTAATTGAGTTAAGTGAATTATTTAAAGCAAAAGTTGTTGATGTAACTCTTGAAACAATTACACTTCAATTAACAGGAAGTAATCAAAAAATTCAATCATTTTTAGATTTAGCTACACCTTATGGAATAGTTGAACTTACTAGAACCGGAATTACAGCAATAGGTCGTGGAGCTACAGCTTTAAAAGATGCTCCATACGAGATGCTATAAAAAATAATAACAAAATCAAAAAATGGCTAAAGCCAAAGGATGAGAAAAAATGAGTAAAATGTATTATGACAGTGATGCAGATTTTAAGTACCTAGAAGGTAAAACAGTAGCAATTATTGGTTATGGTAGCCAAGGTCATGCTCACGCATTAAATTTACAAGAAAGCGGTGTAGATGTTGTTGTTGGTCTTTATAAAGGCTCAAAAAGTTGGAAAATAGCAGAAGATGCTGGCTTAAAAGTAATGGAAGCAAAAGATGCTGCTAAAGCTGCACAAGTTATTATGATGTTAGTTCCAGATGAAAAACAATCTTCCCTTTATGATAGCGCAATTAAAGATAATTTAGATAAAGGTGACTATTTAGCTTTTGCTCATGGTTTTAATATTCATTTTGGTCAAATTGCTCCTCCAAGTGACGTTAATGTAATAATGATTGCTCCAAAAGGACCTGGTCATACAGTTAGAACTCAATTTGTAGAAGGTAAAGGTGTTCCTTCACTAGTTTGTGTTCATCAAGACCCAAGTGGTGATAGCATGGAAGTTGCAAAAGCTTATGCTAAGGGTCTTGGAGCTGGTAGAGCAGGTATTTTTGAAACAAGCTTTAAAGAAGAAACTGAAACTGATTTATTTGGTGAACAAGCAGTTCTTTGTGGTGGTGTAAGTGCATTAATCAAAGCTGGCTTTGATACTTTAGTTGAAGCAGGATATCAACCTGAAATGGCTTATTTTGAATGTTGTCATGAAATGAAATTAATTGTTGATTTAATTAACCAAGGTGGTCTTTCTTATATGAGATATTCTATTTCAGATACTGCTGAATATGGTGATTATATAACTGGGGACAAAATTATTACTCAAGAATCTAAAGATGCAATGAGAAATGTATTAAAAGATATCCAAGAAGGTACTTTTGCAAGAAATTGGTTATTAGAAAACCAAGTTAAGAGACCTTATTTCAATGCTAAGAGAAGAATTGAAAGTGAAAGTCTTCTTGAAACTACTGGTAAAAAACTAAGATCTTTGATGAGTTGGTTAAAGAAATAGTTGTTTTAAATTTTCCCTCGATTCATTGGTTTGAATAGAGGGAAAATAAAAATAGTAATTAATTTAAGTGAAATAGTTAAAATATTTATTTTTGTATTTTATCTAGTTTTCTTGAATTAAATAAAAAGTTATATGGAGGCAATAATGCAAGATCAAATTATCATTTTTGATACAACCCTTAGAGACGGAGAACAAGCTCCAGGCTATAGTATGAATTTAGAAGAAAAACTTAAGATGGCTAAGAGACTGGAAAAACTCGGGGTAAATGTTATTGAAGCTGGTTTTGCAATAGCAAGTCCTGGCGATTTTGAAGCTGTAAAAGCTATAGCTGATAATGCAGGAGACCTTATTATTGCATCCCTTTCCCGAGCCCTTGAAAAAGATATTGATGCTAGTTATCAAGCTACAAAAAATGCAAAAAGACCTAGAATTCATACATTTTTAGCAACAAGTGATTTACATTTACAATATAAATTAAAAATGAGTAAAGAAGAAGCACTTGAGAGATCAATAAAAATGGTTAAGTATGCTAGAAATTTGTGCCCTGATGTTGAGTTCTCATTAGAAGATGCAACACGTACAGATTTAGATTATATGTGTAGAGTAGTAGAAGAAGTAATTAAAGCAGGAGCTAAGACAATTAATCTTCCTGATACTGTCGGGTACGCTACTCCTATAGATATTGAAACTATGTTTAAAACAGTTTTAAACAAAGTTCCTAATGTAGATAAAGCAATATTAAGTGCTCATTGTCACAATGATTTAGGGCTTGGACTTGCAAACTCTTTAGCAGCTATAAAAGCAGGAGCTAGACAAGTAGAAGGAACAATTTGTGGAATTGGAGAAAGAGCTGGTAATACTGCTATTGAAGAATTAACAATGTCAATTAAAACTCGTAATGATATTTATCCTTACACTATTGATGTGAATTCTAAAGAAATTTATAAAACTGCACGAGCATTATCTTCAATTACTAATATAAAGCCATTTCCTTCAAAGGCAATTATTGGATCAAATGCATTCGCACACGAATCAGGAATTCATCAACATGGAATTATGGCTAATGCAAAAACTTATGAGATAATGACTCCTGAAAGTGTAGGCTTAGTAAAAACTGAATTTATTTTAGGAAAACATTCAGGTCAACATGCTTTTGTAAAAAGAATGGAAGACTTAGGATATCCTTTAGTAAAAGAGGAAGCAAATAGATTATTTAAAGAATTTAAAGCTTTATGCGATAGAAAGAAAACCATTAGTAATAGAGACCTTTTAGCATTAGTAGAATCAAGTGAAAGTTGGGGAGAAAATGACTGGACTCTTGATAAATTTGTTGTAAATAGTGGAAACATGATGACAAGTACAGCTTGTGTAACTTTACTCCATAAAGGTAAAAAATATGAAGAAGTAGCAGTTGGATCAGGACCTGTTTATGCAGCAATTAGAGCAGTTGAAAAAATTGTAAAACATCCCTTTGGGCTTTATGATTATAGTTTAAATGCTGTTACAGAACATCGTGATGCTCAGGGTGAAGTCTTTGTAAAAATAACTGATGGAGAAGAATTCTATAGAGGTAGAGGTGTATCAACTGATGTAATTGAAGCTTCTATTCTTTCAACTCTTGCTGCTGTAAACCATATGATAAACAGTAATGGATTAGCCTTAGGTTCATCAATTAATGCTCAACAAATGGATTTATCTGATGATATGTTAGTAGGTCATAGTGATAAAAAGAATGAGGGATAGTAAATGAATGGTGTAGAAATATTTGATTCAACTTTAAGAGATGGTTCTCAAGCAGAAGGAATAAGTTTTTCTGTATCTGATAAATTAAAGCTTGTAAAATTATTGGATCAACTAAAAATTGATTATATTGAAGCAGGAAACCCAGGTTCGAATCCTAAAGACATAATATTATTTAATGAATTAAAAAAGATTAATTTAGATTACTCTAAATTAGTAGCTTTTGGTTCAACAAGAAGATATAACACTAATGCTGCAGATGATAGTAATCTACAAGCTATTATTGAATGTGGCGTTGATACAATTTGTATTTTTGGTAAATCTTGGGATTTCCATGTTACAGATATTATTCATACTACTTTAGATGAAAACCTAGAGATGATAAGAGATACTATTAGATTTTTAAAAGATAAAAATAAAGAAGTATTTTTTGATGCTGAACATTTTTTTGATGGCTATAAAGCAAATAAAGAGTATGCAATTAAAACTTTAGATGCTGCATTAGAAGGAGGAGCTACGAAACTTGTTCTTTGCGAAACAAGAGGTGGCGCATTACCTTCAGAAATCAAAGAGATAACAAACGATATAGTAAAGAGATATCCTGATATTATGATTGGTATTCATACTCATAACGATGGAGGTGTTGCTGTAGCTTCTTCATTATTAGCATATGAAGCAGGAGCTAGGCATATTCAAGGGACCCTTTTAGGTTTTGGTGAAAGATGTGGAAATGCCAATTTGATTGAAGTTATTTGTAATTTAAAATTTAAAATGAATGTTAATTGTCTTGATGATAGTGTTTTCCCAGATCTTACAACAATAGCTCATGAAGTAGCTGAAATATCAAATGTTAGGATACCTAAATTATCTCCATTTATAGGAAGAAGTGCTTTCGCCCACAAAGGTGGAATGCATATTGATGGAGTTAGAAAAAATCCAATTTCATTTGAACATATGGAACCAACTTTAATTGGAAATACAAGAAGATTATTAACAAGTGAAGTTGCAGGTAAAGCTTTATTATTAGAAAAAATTAAAAAGAATTATCCAATATTTAATTCAAATGATAAGAGAGTATATGATTTAGTTAATGAGTTAAAAGAATTAGAAGCTTGTGGTTATCAATTTGAAGGAGCAGAAGCCTCTTTTGATTTATTAATTAGAAGACACATTGGTATAGAGAAATCATATTTTAAACTTTCTCATTATCAAACTTTAGGAAAAGAATATTATGATGTTGGGGTGCAAGATACTCCTCATACGGCAATGATTAAAGTAGAAGTCGCAGGTGAAAGTGCTATTACAGCCGAAGAGGGTGCTGGTCCTGTAAATGCTTTAGATAAAGCCCTTAGAAAAGTTCTTGAACCTTTTTATCCAATTCTCAAAGATGTATATCTTAGTGACTATAAAGTTAGAGTATTAGATTCATTAGATGCAACAGCATCAATTGTAAGAGTATTAATTGAATCAACTAACGGGAAGAAAACTTGGAATACAGTTGGGGTTAATCACGACATTATTGCAGCGAGCTGGCAAGCTTTAAACGATAGTATAGCATGGTACTTAGAAGATTCTGGTGTTGAGCCAGCAAAATAGGAGATATAAAATTATGGGTATGACAATGTCACAAAAGTTACTAGCACAAAAGGCAGGATTAGATTCTGTAAGAGCTGGTCAATTAATTATGGCAAATGTGGATTTAGTATTAGGTAATGATATTACTGCTCCAGTTGCTATTAAAGAGTTTGATAAATTTGGTAAGAAAGATGTATTTAATAAAGATAAGATTGCTTTAGTACCTGATCATTTTGCTCCCAATAAAGATATTAAAGCAGCTGAACAATGTAATTGCATGAGACAATTTGCAAGAAAAAATGATATTACAAATTATTTTGAAGTTGGTCAAATGGGTGTCGAACATGCACTACTTCCTGAACAAGGCTTAGTAACTGCTGGGGATTTAATTATTGGTGCTGATTCTCATACTTGTACATATGGTGCATTAGGTGCATTCTCAACAGGTGTTGGATCAACAGACATGGCATGTGGAATGGCAACTGGTCAAGCTTGGTTTAAGATTCCTACAGCTATTAAATTTAACTTATTTGGAGAATTTAATAAAAATGTTGGTGGGAAAGATTTAATTTTACATATAATAGGAATGATTGGTGTAGATGGAGCTCTTTACCAAAGCATGGAGTTTGCTGGCCCAGGTGTCAAAAATTTAACAATTGATGATAGATTTACTGTTGCTAATATGGCAATTGAAGCTGGTGGTAAAAATGGAATATTCCCTGTTGATGAAATTACTTTAGAGTATTTAAAAGACCATGGAGCAAAAGAGCCAACAATTTATGAAGCAGACAGTGATGCTGAGTACGAAAAAGTTTATGATATTGATTTATCACAAATTAAAAGCACTGTTTCTTTCCCACATTTACCAGAAAATGCTAAGACCTTTGATGAGTTTGGTGAGATTGAAATACACCAAGTTGTAATTGGTTCTTGTACTAATGGAAGACTTTCTGATTTAAGAAAAGCTGCAAAGATTTTAAAAGGTCATAAAATAAGTAATAAAGTAAGATGTATTGTACTTCCTGCTACTCAACAAATTTGGAAAGATGCTATGCATGAAGGCCTTTTTGATATCTTTATCGATTCCGGTTGTGCTGTATCTACTCCTACATGTGGTCCTTGTTTAGGTGGTCATATGGGTATATTAGCAGAAGGGGAAAGAGCTGTTTCAACAACAAATAGAAACTTTGTTGGAAGAATGGGACATGTAAAATCAGAAGTATATTTAGCTGGACCTGAAGTTGCTGCAGCAAGTGCCATTACTGGCTTCATTACAGATCCAAATACAATCAAGGAGAATTAATCAAAATGGAAAGTAAAGGTAGTGTTTTTAGATACGGAGATAATGTAGATACTGATGTAATAATTCCAGCAAGATATTTAAATACTTCAGTTCATAGTGAACTTGCAAAACATTGTATGGAAGATATTGATGAGAATTTTGCAAAAAATGTTAAAGATGGAGATATAATTGTTGGAGATAAAAACTTTGGTTGTGGTTCTTCAAGAGAACATGCTCCAATTGCAATAAAAGCTAGTGGAATTTCTTGTGTAATAGCAAAATCATTTGCTAGAATTTTTTATAGAAATTCATTAAACATTGGTCTTCCAATTTTAGAATGTCCAGAAGCTTGTGACAATATTGAAAGTGGAGATGAAGTAGAAGTTAATTTTGATACTGGTAAAATTACTAATGTTACAAAAAATAAAGAATTCCAAGCAGAACCATTTCCTCCTTTTATGCAAGAATTAATAAAAGCAGGTGGACTTGCAGCATATATCAAAAACAAAGAGGAGAATAAATAAGTTATGGACATGAAAATAGCTCTAGTAAAAGGGGACGGTATCGGTCCTGATATTATTGATGAAGCAGTAAAAGTTTTAGATAAAGTTGCAAAGAAATTTAACCATAATGTTGAATATAAAGAAGTATTAGCTGGTGGTGTAGCTATTGATAAATTTAATCATCCATTACCACAAGAAAGTTTAGATACTTGTAAAGCATGTGATTCAGTTCTTTTAGGAGCCGTTGGTGGTCCAAAATGGGATAATGTTGCTTCTGAATTAAGACCAGAAAAAGCTTTGTTAGGCTTAAGAAGTGGTTTAAATTTATTTTGTAATTTAAGACCTGCCGTTATGTATCCTCAATTAAAGGATGCTTGCCCATTAAAAGATGAAATAATTGGCGATGGTCTTGATATCATGGTTGTAAGAGAATTAACAGGTGGAATCTATTTTGGTAAAAGAGGTAGAGATGAAGATAGTGCCTATGATACCCTTTCTTATAGAAGAGATGAAATTGAAAGAATTGTAAAAAAAGCTTTTGAAATTGCATTAATTAGAGGTAAAAAACTAACAAGTGTTGATAAAGTAAACATCTTAAATTCTTCTCAACTTTGGAGAGAAATTGTTAATAAGATGAGTGAAGATTATAAAGATGTGGAAGTTAATCACCTTTATGTTGATAATGCTGCTATGCAATTAGTTAGAAATCCTAAACAATTTGACACTATTGTAACTACAAATATGTTTGGTGATATATTAAGTGATGAAGCTTCTCAAATAACAGGTAGTATTGGAATGCTTCCAAGTGCATCTTTAGGTAGTGGAACTCTTGGTATGTATGAACCAATTCATGGAAGCGCACCAGATATTGCAGGCTTAGATATTGCAAATCCTATTGCAACAATTCTTTCTGTTTCAATGATGTTAAGATATTCTTTTAATCTTGAAGCTGAAGCTAAAGCAATTGATCAAGCTGTTTTTGATGTTTTAGAAAAAGGTTATAGAACAAGTGATATTTATAGTGCTAATACAACAAAAGTTGGCACAAAAGAGATGGGTAGATTAATTTGTGAAGCTATCTAATCTTTAAAAATAGTGATAGTATATAATTTATACTATCGAAAAAGAAGGCAAAATGATGAATAAAGATAATAAATATAGATCTAGTCAAATGACTGAAGGAATTGAAAGAGCTCCACATAGATCCCTTATGAAAGCAATGGGTTGGAGTGATAATGAAATACATTCTCCAATCATTGGTATTGTAAATGCGAAGAATGAAATTATACCAGGTCATGTTCATCTAGATAGAATTGTAGATGCTGTAAAAGCTGGAGTAAGAGAAGCTGGGGGACATCCTGTAGTATTTCCAACAATAGGTGTTTGTGATGGTATTGCAATGGGTCATACTGGAATGAAATATTCTCTAGCTTCTAGAGAGTTAATCGCTGATTCCATTGAAATTATGGCAACTGCACATCCATTTGATGCTCTAGTATTTGTACCAAACTGTGATAAAATTGTTCCTGGTATGTTAATGGCAGCTTTAAGACTTAATGTTCCTTCCATCTTTATCTCAGGTGGACCAATGTTAGCTGGTAAGGTTCCAGGAGTAAAAGAAGGAAAAGATTTAGCTTCTATGTTTGAAGCTATTGGTAGTTTTACAAATAAGACAATGGATGAAGAAACTTTTATAAGTTATGAAAACAATGTCTGTCCTACCTGTGGTTCTTGCTCTGGAATGTTTACAGCAAATTCTATGAACTGTTTAACAGAAGTTTTAGGTTTAGCACTACCTGGAAATGGAACAATTCCAGCAGTATATTCTCAAAGAGATATCTTAGCAAAACAAGCTGGTCATCAAATTATGAATTTACTAAAAGATAATATAAGACCACAAGATATAGTAAACGAGAACTCATTTAAAAATGCATTAACTGTTGATATGGCTTTAGGTTGTAGTACAAATACAATGTTGCATTTACCTGCAATTGCACATAATGCAAATATAGATTTTGATATTTTTAGTGCTAATGTAATTAGTCAAAATGTTCCTAATTTATGTCACTTGGCACCAGCTGGGCCTCATCATATTGAAGAGCTATATTTCGCTGGTGGTATAATGGCAGTGATGAAAGAACTTGACAAAAAGAATCTTATAATTAAAGATTTACTTACTGTAACTGGAAAAACAATAGGAGAATCTTTTGAAAATGCTAAGAACTATGATACTGAAGTTATTAGAGATATAGATAATCCTTATTCATCAACAGGAGGGATTGCTGTATTAAGTGGTAATTTAGCTCCAATGGGATCTGTTGTAAAAAGAAGTGCAGTTGATAAGAAAATGTTGGTTCACAAAGGACCTGCTAGAGTATTTGAATGTGAAGAAGATTGTATAAAAGCAATTTTTGATTCAAAAATTAATAAAGGTGATGTTATTGTAATTCGTTATGAAGGTCCAAAAGGTGGTCCTGGAATGAGAGAAATGCTCTCTCCAACTAGTGCTATTGCTGGAATGAATTTGGATAAAGATGTCGCTTTATTAACTGATGGTAGATTTAGTGGTGCAACAAGAGGTGCTTCTATTGGTCATGTATGTCCAGAAGCAGCTCAAGGTGGAACTATTGCTCTTGTAGAAGAAGGTGATATTATTAGTATTGATATTCCTAATTACAAATTAGAATTATTAGTAGATGATGATACATTAGCAAAAAGACGTGAAAGTTGGGTTTGTAAAGAACCTACTATCAAGAGTGGATACTTAGGCCGTTATGCAAAACTAGTTAGTGATGCCTCTAAGGGTGCAGTATACAAAGAATAGGAGTATTTATGGAATTAACAGGTGCAAAAATTATAATAGAATGCTTACTTGAGCAAAATGTTGATACAGTATTTGGCTACCCAGGTGGTGCTGTTCTACCTCTTTATGACGCCTTATATGATAAAAGCGATAAAATAACTCATGTATTAACAGCTCATGAACAAGGTGCTAGTCATGCTGCAGACGGTTATGCAAGATCAACTGGAAAAGTTGGTGTATGTATTGCAACTAGTGGTCCTGGTGCTACAAATTTAGTTACAGGGATAGCTACAGCTCAAATGGATAGCGTACCAATGGTTGCCATCACTGGTAATGTTCCAGTAACATTATTAGGTAAAGATAGCTTCCAAGAAGTTGATATCTCTGGTGTAACAATGCCAATTACTAAACACAATTATATAGTAAAAGATGTAAAAAATTTAGCTAAAATAATTAGAGAAGCCTTTGAAATAGCAAGTAGTGGTAGACCAGGTCCTGTATTAATTGATATTCCAAAAGATGTTCAAACAAGTATTTGTGAATATGAAAAATATGAACCTAAAGAATCTGAATATGTATCAGATAGATTATCACAAGAAAGTTTAAATGAAGCTGTAAAATTATTAAAACAAAGTGAAAATCCTATGTGTTATGTTGGTGGAGGGGTTATTATATCCGATGCTAGCGAAAAAGTTAGACAGTTTTTAGATTTAATTGATGCTCCTTCATGTGTTTCATTGATGGGTTGTGGATCAATAGAATCTAATAGTCATAGATACACAGGTCTTGTTGGTATGCATGGCTCTAAAGTTTCAAATGTATGTGTAAATAACTGTGATTTACTTATTGTTATTGGCGCAAGATTTTCTGATAGAGTAGTTAGTAAAGCTAGTAGTTTTGCTAAAAATGCAAAGATTATACAAATAGATGTCGACCCAGCTGAAATTGATAAAAATATTGCAACAACATGTCATTTGTTAGGTGATATAAATATTGTTCTCGAAAAATTAAGTGCGGCTATTGGTAAACCTCTTGTTCATAAAGATTGGATGGATACTGTTGCACAATATAAGAAGAGATTTCCTCTTTTAACAAATCAAGAAAGCCAAAGAGCAAGTGAAGTAATTCATGCTTTAAATGACATTTTACAAGAAGATGATATTGTGACCACTGAAGTAGGGCAACACCAAATATGGTCAGCTCAATTTGTAAATCATAAAAAACCAAGAAGATTTTTAACTTCTGGTGGATTAGGGACAATGGGATATGGTACTGGTGCTTCTATTGGTGCACAGATGGGTAATTTAAACTCAAGAGTTGTTAATATTGCTGGTGATGGTTGTTTTAGAATGAACAGTAATGAACTTACAACCATTAAGAGATATAATTTACCAATTGTTATTATTGTAATGAATAATCATACTCTTGGAATGGTTAGACAATGGCAAACTTTATTTTATAAAGGCCATTATAGTCAAACAACTCTTGATACTCCAATTGATTGGTTATTATTAGCAAAAGCTTACGGAATTGAAGGCAGAAGAATTACTCCAAAGGATGATGCTAAAGCAATTTTAGAAGAAGCTTTTAGTTTAAATAAAGCTGTTGTTATTGATGTTGAAATACCATTGGATGACAAGGTTTTCCCTATAGTTCCTCCAGGTAATTCAATTAAAGATATGCAAGGCTTTGTTGAAATTGATGATGTGATTTAGTGTATTTATTATTTTCTAATAAATACTTCTTCAGGTATCTCTTTAATTATTTTATTAGGGAGATACCTTTTTATATTGGATCTAATGAGGTGTTTTGAGAAGAATCAGTTGAAACAAAGATTTGACCACCAATATATCTAGTATCAACATCTTTAATAATTGTTTTATTTCTTTTTTTTAATTTAATTTTAGATAATAAAGAAGATGGTTTTTTCACAGATTTGTCTTTTATTCTAACATTTTTAACTTTATAAATATTTCCTTGTTGGAATTTATATAATGCTTCAATATCTCTGTTTTTTTTATTTTTTATTGTCATGTTCCCTCAAATAAATGATAAAGACTGTAATTGTTAAAGTCAATTATTATAATAAAAAATGTGATAAGAAATTAAGATTGTGAAATATCTTGGGGTACTATTTGCTCTCCATCTCTAATGTAAGTGTGTCTTACATAAATTAATGCAAAAATACAAAAAATAATTAATGCTGATACTATGTGATATACTTCTCTAAAACTTATTAGTTCAAGTAATTGTCCTCCTAATAATGGACCGCAAGCATAACCTGCCCCTTGAATAATTGAAATGAAAGTAGAAAATCTAGCTCTATGACCTATTGGTGTATGATTAGCAATGAAGTAATCATTATTAGTAGCATTTAAAGATTCACCTAAGCTAAATATAATTATACTTATTACAAAAATAATTATAGTTGAAGCTATAGCTAATAAATTAAACCCTAGTAAATAAAGAACCAATGAAATAATAATAATTGTTAAAGTGTTTTTCTTTCTTGATAATTTAACAAATAGAGGTGTAATTAATGGCTATTCAACGTTTAGTGTGGGTAAATAAATAATTTAGAATACTTTACCGTGTAGAACTCTTAGTATATTATTCTCAATATATTAGGAGAATTA
>RZYO01000008.1 GCA_009930325.1 Spirochaetia bacterium
CTATGATGCTATTATGGCAACTAGAACATACAATATTAGCAATGCAAAAACTGAGGCTTTAAATAACAAAATAAAACTCTGTATTAGAAGAGCTTACGGGTTTAGAAACATAAATAATTTACTCAATTCTGTACTTTTGGTTTGTAGCAACATAAAAATCCCTTTAGCTAATAGATAAAATCAGTTAACAAAGGGACTTAACAAGAGAATTAATAGGATTTAACCCACAAATAGTTTAGAAGAGCCTTTTTTTAAATTAATTTAAAAATTTTTTTTAAATATAATGAATATTTTTTTTAAAATAATAAAAATATTTTTTTTATATTATTTTTCATAAACAATTAGATAAAAAAATATTTTTTTGAATTTTTATTAACTTTTTTGGCATAAAATATGATAGTAGTTGAATGCTATTGTATGTTTTTGTATGATATTTACATATACATAAATTTATCCCTTGTTGCAATTTGTTGCATTATGTATATTCTTATTGGAAAAAAAAATACACTTATTTTTAAGTCAAATTTTTAACTATATTATACCTTGAAATTGAGTTCACTTCTCATTATTATACATAAGGAGTATTTCAGAAATGGAGTATATCAAAAACATACAATAATTCAGGAGTTCGTATGATTTTATTGACACAAGTAACAAATGACCAACTCGTCGCTCAGCTACAAAATGGTGTCACACTCACGCTTTTAGGAATGGGAACAGTTCTTCTTTTCCTTGTTGTATTAATTTTTGTAACAAAAGGCTTAAGTTCTTTTGTAAAAAAAATTGAAGCAAAAAGACCTCAAGTTGCTGTAGCTACAGCAAAGAGTTCTAGCTCTAATGCAGCCCCAAAAGTTAGTGCTGACGCAGAAATCGCAGCCGCAATCGCAGCAGCTGTCGCAAAGTCCCGAGAATAAATAAAAGGAATAAGTTGATGAAAAAGAAAGTTGATTTTATGTGTACCGCCTTTAGAGACGGTTTCCAATCAGTATACGGTGCCCGTGTATTCACAAAAGATTTCATGCCAGCTGTAGCAGCAGCTAAAGAAGCAGGAATTAATCATTTTGAAGCTGGTGGTGGAGCTCGTTTCCAATCACTTTATTTCTATAGCAATGAAGATGCTTTTGAAATGATGGATGAATTTAGACGTGTAGCTGGTCCAGATGCAGATTTACAAACTCTTTCAAGAGGTGTAAACGTTGTTGGATTAGATTCACAACCAAGAGACATTATTAAATTACATGCTCAAATGTTCAAAAAGCATGGAATTTCTACAATCCGTAACTTTGATGCTTTAAATGATGTTAACAATCTAATCGACAGTGGAAAAGCTATTCACGATGCCGGTTTAAAACATGAAGTTACTGTTACAATGATGAGCTTACCACCAAATACAGAAGGTGCTCATGACCCAGATTTCTATGAAATGGTATTAAGACAAATTTTAGATGCTGGTATTCCTTTTGATTCAGTTTGTTTTAAAGATGCTTCTGGTACTTCTACTCCTAAGACTATTTTTGAAACAATAAAAAGAGCAAGAAAAATATTAGGCAAAGACGTTCATATTGTTATGCATAGCCATGAAACAGCTGGTGTATCAATCCAACAATATATGAGTGCTATTGAAGCTGGTGCTAACCAAGTAGACTTATCAATGTCTCCAGTTTCTGGTGGTACTTGTCAACCTGACATCATTACAATGTGGCATGCTTTACGTGGTACTGATTATGATTTAGGTATTGATATTGAAAAAGTTAAAAAAGCAGAAAGTGTTTTTGAAGAATGTATGAAAGATTACATGATTCCACCTGAAGCTACAAAAGTTAACCCAAACATTCCTTTCTTCCCACTCCCAGGTGGTGCATTAACTGCAAATACTCAAATGCTTCGCGATAACAATTTAATGGATAAATATCCAGAAATTGTAAAAGCAATGGGTGAAACAGTTGCTAAAGGTGGTTTCGGAACTTCTGTTACTCCAGTTTCTCAATTCTATTTCCAACAAGCTTTCAATAACGTAATGTTTGGACCTTGGAAAAAAATTGCTGAAGGTTATGGAAAAATGGTTCTTGGTTACTTTGGTAAGACTCCAGTTGCTCCAGATGCAGAAATTGTAAAAATTGCAGCTGAACAATTAGGTTTAGAACCTACAACTAAAAAAGTTGTTGATATCAACGATGCAGACCCTAAAAAAGGTCGCGAAGTAGCTATTAAAATGCTTGAAGCTGAAAACCTTGAAACAACAGAAGAAAATATCTTTATTGCTTCTGCATGTAAAGAAAAAGGTATTTTATATCTAACAGGTAAATCAAAAGTTAATGGTATTAGAAAAATTGACAGAGAAGCTGAAGCTGCTAAGAAAAACGGTGAATTCACTGTTACTGTTAACGGTAAAGCTTATGGCGTTAAACTTGGAAAATCTGATGCACAAGTTAACGGTGTTTCATACCCACTTTCTGTTAAAGACGGAATTGATGCTCAAGCTATTGCACAAGCAGCTCCTGTTGCTTCAGCAACTGTATCAACTCAAAGTGTTAACATTGTAGCTCCAATGCCTGGTTTAATTCTAAAAACTAACGTAAAAGTTGGTGATACAGTTAAGAAGAATCAATGTGTTATGGTAATGGAAGCTATGAAAATGGAAAATGAGATCTTTGCTCCATGTGATGGTACAATTACTGCAATTAAAGTTGATAATGGGGATCAATGCCAAGCTGATGATGTATTAATCGTTATTGGTGGCGCAGCAGCTCCTGCAACATCTGTAGAATCAGCTCCAGTTGCAACTTCAGCTCCAGCTACTGCTGGTGGAGAATCAATTGTAGCTCCAATGCCTGGTTTAGTTTTACGCCTAAATGTAAAACAAGGTGACGCTGTAAAGAAAAACCAATGCGTTATGGTAATGGAAGCTATGAAAATGGAAAATGAAATCTTTGCTCCATGCGATGGTGTAGTGAATAAAATTTGTGTAAGTCAAGGTGACCAACTTAACGCAGATGACGAATTAATGGTTATCGGCTAAGGAGAGTTTTAGATATGATTGGACAAGCATTTTCCCAATTATGGCAAACAACCGGTATTGTTGGTTTTCTAGGACTAGCTGGTAGCGAATTTGGCTTAGGCAACCTTGCAATGATAATAATCGGATTAGTATTATTATTTCTTGCAATTAGCAAAGGCTTTGAACCACTTCTCTTAGTTCCAATTGGATTTGGTTGTATATTAAGTAATATCCCTTTAGCATATATTGCAGGAATTGATCCTAACAATGGTGCTGCTGGATTTATTAAATTATTATTTGATAGTGGGCTGTCTTCTGGTTTATTCCCAATCCTTATTTTCATGGGTGTTGGTGCTATGACAGACTTCGGACCATTAATCGCAAACCCTAAAACATTAATTTTAGGTGCTGCAGCTCAATTTGGTATTTTCATTGCTCTATTAGGTGCTTTGGCTTTATCCTTTATTCCTGGTATTTCATTTGATTTACATGCAGCAGCTTCAATTGGTATAATCGGTGGTGCTGATGGACCAACAGCTATTTATGTAACTAGTAGATTAAAACCTGAATTATTAGGTTCAATCGCAGTAGCTGCATATTCTTATATGGCTTTAGTTCCTATTATTCAACCACCTATTATGAGAGCATTAACTAGTGAAAGCGAACGTAAAATAAAAATGAAACAATTACGTCCAGTTTCAAAGTTAGAAAAGATTTTATTCCCAATTGCAGTATTATTAGTTTGTGCACTATTATTACCTTCAGCAACTCCTTTATTAGGTGCTTTAATGTTTGGTAACCTTGCAAAAGAATGTGGTGTTGTAACTAGATTAAGCGATACAATGCAAAATGCATTAATGAATATTGTAACAATATTCTTAGGATTATCAGTTGGTTCAAAAATGGAAGCTTCTCACTTCTTAAACTTAAATACTTTAGGTATTTTATTATTAGGAATGGTTGCTTTCTCAATTGGAACAGCCTCAGGTGTATTAATTGCAAAATTAATGAATAAAATTGATAAAAATCATCCTGTTAACCCATTAATTGGTTCTGCAGGTGTATCTGCTGTACCTATGGCTGCACGTGTATCAAGTAAGGTTGGTCAAGAAGAAGACCCACATAACTTCTTATTAATGCATGCTATGGGACCAAACGTAGCAGGTGTTATTGGTTCTGCTGTAGCAGCTGGTGTTTTATTAGCTGTAGTTCCAACTATGGAAGTATTACCTTTATAAAAAAATAATTTTTCACATATTCCCTGCTATTTAATATTTAGCAGGGTTTTTTTGTCACTAATTACTCACTTTTGTGTTATATATGTTATAAAGACATTATAAGGAGTCATTGATGAAAAATAAAATTACTTTAATATTAAGTATAATTTTTATTTCGATTGTTCTTACCTCTTGTTTAAATTCTAAACAACTTAATGAGAATGAGAAGTATATTTCAGTATCAGCTAATGGAGAAGTAACTTTAAGTCCAGATATAGCAACTTTTAATGTACAAGTTGATGAGACACAAAAAACAACAAGTTTAGCATTAAATGAAGCAAATAAAAAAATGTCACAGGTATTAAAGATATTATATAAATATGAAATAGCTGATAAAGATATTTCAACAAATTCGATAAACCTTAACCCTCAATACAATTGGGAAGATGGAAAACAAATATTAATTGGACAAAATGCAAGACAAAGCATAAATGTAAAATTAAAAGATATTACAAAACTTGGTAAAATCATTGATGAAATAAGTGAAATATCTAATATTAATTTATATTCAATTAATTTTGATAAAGAAGATAAGACTATGGCTTATCAAGAAGCAAGAGCACTAGCGGTAAAAAATGCAATTGATAAAGCAAAAATTTTAACAAGTGCTGCAAATATGGAACTTGGAGAGCCTATAAGTATATCAGAAGGAAGTACTCCTTCTTATGTATATGATAGACTAAATTCTTCAAAAATGATGATGGCAGAATCAGCTTCTTATCAAACTCAAACACCTACTGGAGAATTAACAATTTCCACAAGTGTAAATATTATTTTTGAAATGAAATAAGAAGAATAAACAAAAAAGGGCTTAAGGCCCTTTTTTTATCGACTAAAATATAAGAAATAAATATAATAAAAGCATGAAAATATATATTACAAGACACGGACAAACAAATTTTAATAAAGAAAGAAAAGTTTGCGGATTATCAGATATTGAATTAAATGAAAACGGGTTAAACCAAGCAGAAATACTTAAACAAAAAATAATCAAAAAGAATCTAAATTTTGATTATATTTTTGTCTCTCCATTAAAAAGAGCAAGAGCAACTGTAGCTTCTATTGAACAATTTTTTAATAAGAAAGCAATCATTGATAATAGATTAATAGAATTTAATTTTGGCGAAAAAGAAGCTTGTGATTTTGATGATCCTCTATTCAGAAAAAAAGAGAAGAGCCTTTTATGTATTTTGAAAAGGGAGAATCAATGGTAAAAGCGGCAAGTAGAGTATATAGTTTTTTAGATGATTTAATAAAAAATTATGAAAAAGATGCTTCGATATTAATAGTAAGTCATGCTACTACTTCCAAATTAATTAATTCATATTTTGTTTCACAAAGCCTTGAAGAATTTAACAGTTTTAAAATAAGTAATTGCGAACTTATAGAATATACTATTTAAATTAAAGAAAAACCTAACGTAATATTTTTTTCGTTAGATAAAAATCATAATTTTTTTATTAATTTTAAAGTTTATACTTGTAAGATTTTTTAACAATTCATATGGTTTTCATCGGAGGATTTAATGAAAAAATTATCTTTATTATTTTTATTTATATTTTTAACTATTTTTCCATTATCAGCTAGTGGAAATAAAGAAGAAGTAACCACAAAAAAAGATTTTTCAATTTTAGTATTTATAAGTGGTAACTTAGCAGGGAGCCCACCTTATCAAAAACTAAATGATGGTGCTATTGAATTTTCAAAAAAACATGAAAATATAAAAATCAAAACTTATGAAGCTGGATTTAATCAAGCTGAATGGGAATCTCAATTAACAAGTCTTGTTGCAACAAATCTATATGATATAGTTCTAACAACTAATCCATCTCTATCTGAAATTTGTGACAAAATTTCAAAGAAATTTCCCAACCAAAAATTCTTAATTACTGATGCATATTTTGAAGGAAATCCTAACATAGCAACATTTGAATTTAATCAATATCAACAATCATATATTTTAGGTAGATTGGCAGCTATGATTTCAAGGAGTAATCTAAAAGGAATAAGAAATACAAATAAATTAGGCTTTGTATTATCACAAGAATATCCTTTAATTACTGAACAAATATTACCTGGATATTTAGATGGCGCTCATAGCATTGATCCTGCCTTCACCCTTGATAAAAGAATTATTGGTAACTGGTATGATGCCGATAAGGCAAGTGAATTAACTTCATCCATAATTAATAATGGGTCAGATGTTATTGCAACAATAAGTGGAAGTGCTTCAATAGGTGTAATAAATAGTGCTAAAGAAAACAATGCTTATATAGTATTCCATAATGACAATATATATAATCAAGCTCCAGGAGTAGTTCTAGGTTGTGGCGCTATGAATCAAGATAAATTAGCTCTAAAAATATTGGATGATGCTTATAACAACAAGATTAATTGGGGACAAGCTGAAGTAGAATCTATAGATAGTGGGTTCATTGACTTCTATAGTGAAGATCCAATATTTATTGATAATCTTCCACAATCAATTAGATTAGATTTTATTTCATGGCTAAATGATTTCAGAAATGGTATAATTACAATCAACAAATGATTAATTCAATATCAGTAAAAAATGTATCAAAATTCTATAAAAGTGTTGGCACCTTAGCACTAAACAACATTTCAACATCATTTAAAATGGGAGAAATAACTGCAATTGCTGGTGAAAATGGTGCTGGTAAGTCAACACTTGTTAAAATGCTCTTTGGCCTTGTAAAACCAGATCAAGGAGAAATATTTATCGATAAAAATCCAATTAATTTTAAAAGTTCTCAAGAAGCTATAAACAATAAAATAGGTATGGTATTTCAACATTTTAAACTTATTGAAGAATTAACAATTGCCCAAAATATTGCTTTAACAATAGAAAAGAAAAAATATCATTTTTTTACAGATAACAATAAAATTATTGAAGAAGTACAAAGTCTTATTGATAAATACAACTTTAAATTAAATGCAAACACATTAGTTAAAAATTTAACAACCGGTGAAAAACAAGTTGTAGAAATATTAAAAATGCTTTATAGAGAAGCAGAAATTCTTATTTTTGATGAACCTACCGCAATATTAAGTGAAAATGAAGCATCAAAGTTATTTAAAACCATAAAACATTTAAAAAGTAAAAATAAATGTATCATTTTAATAACTCACAAATTAAAAGAAATACTAAATGTTTGTGATAAAGTAATTATTTTAAGAAAAGGGAATTTAATTTCTGAGCATTCTACAAGAGAAATAAATGAAGAAACTTTAACCAAATTAATGATTGGAGATGAAGAAATATTAAATCCTTCAATAATTCACAAAAGACTTAGCGATAATGTAGTTCTTGAATTTAAAGATATTTCATTAAAAAAACATTCTCAAGATAAATATATGCTAAGTAATATAAGTTTTGATTTACATCAAGGTGAAATTCTTGGCTTTTGTGCTGTAAGTGGAAACGGGAAAGGAGTATTAGAAGCTGTTTTAGGAGGAATGATGACCATTTCATCAGGATCTATATTATATAATAAAGAAGATATAACTACTCTTAAAGCTCCAGAATTAAGAAAAAAAGGTTTGGCTTTTGTACCCTCAGATAGAAATTTTTATGGATCAGCTTTATCTGCATCATTAAGTGAAAATCTAATTATAAATAAAAGAAATTTACTTAACCAAAAAAGTAAAATTGCTAAAGGCTTTATTGCAAGATATAGTATAAAAGGTTTGGAAAATCAAAAAATGGGAACATTAAGTGGTGGCAATATTCAAAAAGCAATAGTTGCAAGAGAAATTGACAATATGAGAGATTATATAGTGTTCTCAAACCCTACATGGGGTTTAGACTTAAAATCTACAAATTTTATTCACTCAAAAATCCTTGAATTAAAACAACAAAATAAAGCAATTATTTTATTATCTTCTGATTTGGATGAAATAATTAAACTAAGTGATAAAATAAATGTTATATTTGAAGGGAAGATTTGTAAGACTTTTGATAATAATGAAGAAATATCAAAAAAAGAAATAGGCAAATATATGTTAGGGAAAAAGTTAACATGAAAAAAGTAAAAGGTATAATTTATATATTTTTAATTAGTATTTCTTTTTTAGTTTTATTAATATTTTTAATGAGCAAAACTCCATTAAATACAATTTATCAAATATTTTTTGGTCCACTAAGTTCGCCATATTTTCTAGGAAATACGCTTTCTCATTCTGCACCATTAATCATCTCTGCAATTGGTATTTCCATTGCATACCGAGCTAATTTAATAAATCTTGGTGGAGATGGGCAAATGTATCTAGGAGCATTTATTGCAGTAATAACTGCAATAACCCTATCACCTCTTGGGAAAATGAGCATTTTTATTGCATTAATATTAGCTAGTGCAATTGGTTTTTTGATTGCTTTTATAAGTGCCTTTTTAAAAGTAAAATTTGATACCTCCGAATTAATATCATCATATTTAATTTCTATTGCTTTATCATATTTAACTTCATATTTAATAACAGGCCCATTTCAAGATACAAACTCTAATTTACAATCAACACAAAAGGTTTCTTATATGCTTAAAAAGATATATCTACCTTCAAGCCTTTCCACAACAATAATTTATTCATTAATTATTGCTTTAGTTTTCTATTATATATTTAACAAAACAAAATTTGGATACGAGACAAAGATAATTGGATATAATAAAGAATTTGCTCGTTATGGTGGAATTTCCGTAAACAAGAATTACTTACTAAGTTTTAGTTTAAGCGGTGCTTTAATATCATTGTCTGGCGGTCTTTATGTTTTTGGTAATTATCAAAGTGTAATAAAGGGTTTTTCCTCTGGATTAGGGTTTAGTGCATTAACAATATCTCTAATAGCATTAAGTAACCCTATTGCGATAGTTCCAATAGCTTTTGTTTTTTCATTAATAAATCAAGGTTCTATTATGGCCATGCAAAATAGTGATATTAGTAGTGATGTTGCATTATTATTCCAAGCAATAGTGTTTCTATTAGTAACTAGTAAAACATTAATGGGAGAAAAAAATAATGAATACGATAATTAATAGCACCTTAAATTCATTTACTCCATTATTTTTAATAGCTTTGGGAGCAATAATAACTTCAGTTAGTGGAACTTTAAATATTGCATTAGAAGGATTAACTTTAATTGCAGCCCTTTTTGCAATAATTGGAGCAAATTTTTCTAATTCTTTAGTTGTTGGTGTTTTAATAGGAATTTCTGCATCCTTTCTTTTAGCTTTATTTATCAGTCTAATTAATGCATACCTAAAAACCAATCCTTTCATAACAGCATTAGCAAGCAATATGATAGCTAATGCATTAACTTTAATCATAACTTATTCCATGTTTAATTCAAAAGGATTATTACGTTTAAATAGAGAACCTATGAATACATTCAATATTATTTTAATAGGTAAGATTTCACTTTTTTTACCGTTATCTTTATTATTATTCATTTTTGTTTACCTACTAATTGAAAAAACACCTTTTGGGTTGAAATTAAAAGCAACAGGATATAATCCCAAAGTACTAAATGCTTATGGAATTTCCAAAATAAAAATTGATACTATTTCTTTTTTACTTTCAAGTATTTTCTGTGGATTAGCCGGCAGTTATCTTTCACTAAGGCAAGGTGCTTTTATCTCTCAAATGAGTGCTAATAAAGGATGGTTTGCCCTTGTAATAGTATTTATTTGTAATTCAAATATTAAATTATTAATTCCAGCTACACTTCTTTTTGCATTAAGTGAATCTTTATCAAATTATATTCAAGGATTAAATAATATTCCTTCAGATATAACCTTAATGATTCCAAGTATATTTACCTTAATTGTTATGATTGCCATAAGTTATTATAATAAAAGAAAACAAACTGTCGAGAGGTAATTAAGTGATACTATCAATTGATTTGGGTACAACTAATCTAAAAGCAGCATTAATAAACAAAGAAGGACAATTTTATAATTATACAAGCCAACAAGTTGAAGCAATTATAAATGGAGATATTTGTGAAATAGATCCTAAAATATATTTAGATTTTGTAATTAAGTATATTAAATCAGTTAATAAAGAAAAAATTGAAGCAATATCTATTTCAAGTAACGGGCCTAGTTTTTTAGCATTATACTCTCCTATTAAAATAAATAATAATGAAATTGAATATACTTCAAATAATGTACGGTTATGGATGGATAAAAGAGGAAAAGAATACTCTCCCGCTGTTTCTAAATATTATAAAACATATATAGATGGAAGTTTTTTTCTACCTTCTATTCTTGAACTAAAAAATAATAATGGAAAAGCATATAATCAAACCTATAAATTTTTTACAATTGATGGATTAATAAATTATTTTTTAACAAAAAATTCTTATACAGTTAATAATGCAAATGATTTATTAAAGTACTATTGGGATAAAGATTCTTTATCTTTTTTTGATTTAGATGAATCAAAATTTCCCCCATTTATAAAATGTGGAGAGGTTATTTCAAATATTGATGAAGAAGTCGCTGATTTTTTACAAATAGATAAAAACATAAAAATAATAGCTGCTGGTTCTGATTTTTATTATTCTATAATTGGTTCAAAAGTTGATAAAGAAAATATTTTAGCAAATACTATTGGAACTAGTGAGGGTTTAAATCTATGTATCAAAAAACCAATAAGAGATAATCGCTTTCTATGCTATCAACATCCTCTACAAGGATATTATAATTTATCAGGTGTTATTTCAAATACTGGAATTGCTTTAAGTTGGATAAGAGAAATTCTTTCCATGGATAATCTTGATTTCAAAGAAATATATAAATTAGCGAAAAAGTCAAAAGAACATAACATAATTTTCTTACCTTACCTTACAGGAGAAAGAGCTCCAATATGGAATGCAAATGCAAGTGCAACATTATTTAATCTAACATCCAATTCAAAAAGAGAAGAAATTGCAAATGCTGTAATAGAAGGAACAATTTTTGCTTTCAAATCTGTAATAGAAGAATTAGAAAACTTAGATTGCACTATTGATATTATTCATATTAATTCATCAAGAAAAGATCTTGATTTTTACTACCAATTAAAAAGTGATATAACTAATAAGAAATTTATTGTATTCAATACTCCTTCAGTTGAATTATTAGGTTTAGCAATTCAAGGGTTTACCTCTTTGAAATATTATAATAGCCTAAAAGAAGCAATACAAAGTATGAATTTTAATCCAAAACAGTTCAATCCAAACACTTCAAAGTACACATATTATGAGAAGAAATATAATTTATTTAAAACTCTTTATAATTCAACAAAAGATTTAATGAATAAATCATTATAGTCATACTAAAAATGTAATAAATTTTGCATATACTTTATAAATAAAATATATTAGGGTATTAAATGAGATTCTTTTTTGGAGGATTAATTTATAGATGCTATTTGATTACTCATTTAATATTACTGCTCTCACATTTATTTCTGTTTTAGCAATCTATTATCACATTTCACCAATATTCCCAAATAGAGCAAACAAGCTTTTTTCAAGATTATTAATTGAAACTACCTTTACAGTAAGTTTAGATATTGCGACTTTTTTTTGTATCAATAATAAAGTATATCTTCCTGTAAACTATATAGTAAATATTATATTTTTTTTAATCCAATGGATTATTCCTTACCATTTTCTAAAATATATAATAGCCTTAACAAAACATGAATTTAATATAAAATCTATAACTAGAATACTTCCAACAATGATTATTTCATTCAATTATGCTCTATTATTATCAACCCCATTTACTCATTTAATCTTTTATTTTGATAATGAAATGAATTACGTACATGGAAAGTTATATTTTTTCTCACTTTTTTTAGAAATGTTCTTATTAGTTTGGGGTGCCGGATTTTCTATAAAAAAAAGAAATTTCTTAACAAAAAGTCAAGTTATAATTATTCCTTTATATATAGTTATTGGAACAATAGCTACTGTAATCCAAACAATCATACCTAGCATTTCAATAATTAGTGCATCAATATGTTTGTCTGTATTTTTAATGTACATTACTTTATTAAATCCAACAGCGTACATTGATACAATGACTAATGTATATAATAGGATGGCCTTTAATGAATACATATATACTTTAATTGCAAAAAAAGTGCCTTTTAACTTTATAGTAATCGATATTGCAGGAACATCAAAAATTAACAGTTTGATATCAGAAAATTTTGGAAATCATGTAATTAAAAAAATTGCTTTAGAATTAAAATCAATAATATCCAAATCTCTTATTTTTAGGATTGAAGGAGATAGGTTTATAATAATCTCAGAAAAAGATAAAACAAAACTTCTTACTTTAAAAAAATTAGAAACATTATTTCCTTTAACAATTTCAAAAAATGATATTAGAGTAGAAATAGATGTTCATATTGCATTTTCTGACACTTTATCCGATATAAAATCCACTTCTGAAATAATTGAACTTATTACTTTTATTTGTAAAAAAGCAAAAAATAGTTTATCAAAATCAAGATTACATTTAGATAATATTTATGAATATAGATATAATAAAGCTATCCATGATGCAATTTCTTTTGCAATAGAAAATGAGGAAATAGAATTATTTCTACAACCTATTTACTGTAAAAAAAACAATCAATTTAATTCAGCAGAAGCTCTTTGCAGAATAAATACAAAACAGTTTGGATATATCAGCCCATCAGTATTTATCCCTTATGCAGAAAGAAAAGGACTTATAAATCAATTAAGTCTAACAATGATAAAAAAAGTATGCAATTATTTATGTGATGAAGAATTGCCAAGTTTTTTTAAAAATATATCAATTAATTTATCTGTTATTGATTGTTTAGATCCTACATTACCTAAAAAAATAATTAATATTCTTAAAAAATATAATATAAAAAATAATCAAATATCATTTGAAGTTACTGAGTCAACTGCAAGTAATGCACCTCAATTAGAAAAAACAATGACCCTTTTAGTAAAAGAGGGTATTTCTTTTTCTATGGATGACTTTGGAACTGGTTATGCAAATCTTGATTCAGTATTACGTCTTCCCTTTTCTATTGCAAAAATTGATAGAGCTTTATTACTTTTAGCACAGGAAAGCAAGAAATATAAAGTATTAATTTCATCATTAACTAATTTAATTAAAAATATTGATTTAGAAATAGTAATTGAAGGTGTCGAAACAATAAATCAAATTGAATTCTTATCTAATTTAGAAATCGACTATTATCAGGGATACTATTATAGTGAACCTCTTTCCATTAAAGACTTTACTCAATTTATTAGTAAACAAAATAATCAATTTAATGGTAAATAATTAATTTAGAATACTTTTTAATTTTTATCTTTAATAAAAAATAACATCTTCATCTTGAGCAAAACGACAATCTTCTTTAAAAGGGCAACTGATACAATCTTTACCTGGACACTCTCTAAAATCAATATTTGATTCTAATTGTCTGATATGCCAATTTATTGAATCAATTTTAGCTTCAAGAGCTACTTTTTTGTCTAAAATTATTGATAATTTATTTCTATATTGGTGCAATAATTCATTACGTCTTTTATCTCCAGATTGATCTTCCTCTTTCAAATTTATTATTATTTTTATTTCATCTAAAGAAAAATCTAATTCTTTAAGTTCTAAAATACGTTTTAAATAAACTAAATCCTTTTCACAATAATAGCGTTGTCCACCACCTGAGCGTGAATTTGGTTTTATTAAATTTAGACTTTCATAATAACGTACAGTACGAACAGTAACTTGAGCTTTTCTTGCTAAATCACCAATTCTGTATTTTGTTTCATTCATAACTTTTTATTAACATAAATAAAGCGATTTTACAAGTAATTATATATATAGATACATGAGATATAAAATTAGTTCACCACTTATGCTCGATGTAAAAGAAATTCCACAATTTGAACAACCTCGAGAAAGATTAAAAAGCAATGGAGTTGAGGCATTAACGGATGAGGAATTAATAACTTTATTAATTAGCTCGGGAAACAAAGAAAATGGTATAAAAAACATTACCAATTCTGTAATCAATTTGTTAGATTCAAAAGGAAATCTTAATTTAGTTGAATTAAACAAAATTAAAGGATTAGGCCTAGCAAAAAGTTCACAATTATGTGCAGCCTTAGAACTTGGAAGACGGCGAATAGAAAAAAAAACTAGACAAATAATTGACCCTGAAGATGTTCATAAAGTTGTAAGACATTACGCCTCAAGAGAACAAGAATTATTTATTTCTGTCTCAATAAACTGTGCACATGAAATACTTGCAATTGATGTTGCCTCAATGGGCACAATTAATCAATGTATTGTTCATCCAAGAGAAGTTTTCTCAAATGCAATAAAAAATAGAGCTGTTGCAATAATAATTTGTCATAATCATCCAACAGGTAATTTAACACCTAGTTTGAATGATTTACAAATAACAAAACGCTTAATTGAATGCGGAAAAATTCTTGGAATAGAAATAATTGATCATATAATTTTTAGTGAAGAAGAATATCATTCAATGAAAGAATATGAAGAATTATAAAAATTAAAAACTCCTAAAATTAAGTGAGACTATTTTAGGAGTATATTTTTTTAAGTATGTCTATATTGTAAACATTCTAAGACTTCGGTTAATTTGACATCTTTATAAGTTAATAAAACTTGAAGATGATATAATAAATCAGCAGCTTCTCCAATTAATAAATCTTTTTTGTCATCCATACTTTCAATTACTAATTCAGTACATTCTTCTCCTACTTTTTGTGCAATTTTTTTTATGCCCCGGGAAAATAGATGATTTGTATAAGATCCTTCAACAGGAAAATCTCTTCTATCTTGAATGATTTTTTCTAAATAAAAAAGAAAATCTTTAGTATCCATATCTTCAATATTATTTTTTTCATTAAAACAAGTATCATCACCTGTGTGACAAACAGGACCAGTAGGTATAGCTTTTACTAATAAAGTATCTTTATCACAATCAAGATAAATATTCTTTAAATTTAAGAAATTCCCACTAGTTGAGCCTTTTGTCCACAATTCTTGGCGACTTCTAGAATAAAAAGTAACCAATTTTCTATCAAAAGTTTCATGTAAAGATTCTTTATTCATATACCCTAACATTAAAACTTTATCTGATATTGCATCTTGTATAATAGCTGGAATAAGGCCATTCCCCTTATCAAAATCGACCTCTCCAATATTATCAATTGTTAATTCCATATTATAACTCCCTAATACTAATTCCCTTATTTTTTAAATATAATTTTAATTCTGGAATAGATATTTCCCCAAAATGAAATATTGATGCCGCTAAAGCTGCATCTGCTTTTCCTTTTGTAAAAACATCATAAAAATGTTCTACTTTACCTGCTCCACCACTAGCAATTACTGGTATTGTTATACTTTGACTTATCATTGAATTTAAATCAAGAGCAAAACCATTTTTTGTCCCATCCTTATCCATTGAAGTCAATAATATTTCTCCAGCACCTTTATTATAAAATTCTTTTGCAACTTCTAAAGCATCTCTATTTGTAGCAACTCTTCCACCATGAATATAACACTGGAATCCAGATTTAAAATTATCATCTTTTTTAACATCTAGTGCACAAACCACGCATTGAGTACCAAAATTCTTTGAAAGTCTAGTTATAAGAGTAGGATCCTTAAAAGCACTTGAATTAATAGAAATTTTATCTGCTCCCGAGGAAAGTAACACATCTACATCTTCGACAGTATTAATTCCTCCACCAACTGTAAATGGAATGTTAATAGTTGAAGCAACTTTTTTTACAAGTTTTGCTAATGTAGCACGCTTTTCAACAGTAGCAGTAATATCAAGAAAAACTAATTCATCAGCTCCTAAATCACTATACAATTTTGCAAGTTCACTAGCATCTCCAGCATCAATTAAATCAACAAAATTTACACCTTTTACAGTTCGTCCATCTTTAACATCCAAACATGGGATTATTCTTTTTGCTAACATTTAATTTTCTCCTGTAATAAACCAAGCTCTTTTATGCTTATTTTTCCTTCTAAATATGCTTTTCCAACAATTACACTATGCAAATTTAGTTCATTTAATTTTTGAATATCATCAATTGAGCTAACTCCCCCAGAAGCAACTAATTCTAAATCTTCTGAACAATTTTCAATTAAATACTTATATAAAGAAAAAGAAGGACCTTTAAGCATACCATCTTTTGAAATATCTGTACAAACAACTCTCCTAAAACCTTCTTTCAAATAACTATTAATAAATGCATCTACTTTCAATTCACTTACTTCAAGCCAACCAGAAGTAGCTACCATATTATCTTTACAATCAGCACCCAGTATCAATTTATTACTTGAATATTTATTTAACCAAGAAACAACTAATGGTTTATTTTTTACTGCAATACTACCACAGGTAACTCGTTTTGCACCCGCATTAAATGCATCAATTAAGCTTTCTTCAGATTTAACACCACCACCAAAATCAATTATTAAATTAGTATTATTTGCAATTTTCTCTAAAGTTTTTATATTCATTATTTTACTATTTTTTGCACCTTCTAAATCAACAACATGCAAATGAGTAATATTATTATCTTCAAGTTCTTTTGCAATTTCTAAAGGATCCATACTATAATTTTTTACAGAATCATATTCCCCTTTAGAAAGTCTTACTACTTTATTATCAATTATATCAATCGCCGGAATAATTATCATTTTTTATAGCTCCAAGAAATTCTTCAAAATCTTTGTTCCAATTTTCCCACTCTTTTCTGGATGAAATTGAACTCCAAAGTAATTATCTCTATTTACTGATGCACTAAAAGAAACATCTGCATATTCACAAGTTGCTATTGTATTTTCCCCTGAAGGGACATAATAGCTGTGTACAAAATAACAATAACTATCCTGTTCAACGCCTTTAAACAAAAGATTATTACTATCAAACTGTATTTGATTCCAGCCCATATGAGGAATTTTATAGCCTTTGGTCTCGTCAAACTTTGTAACGTGATAATCAAAAATATTCAAACAATCTGTTTCATTTTCACTGCTGTTTTTACACATTAGTTGGAGCCCTAAACATATCCCTAAAAAAGGTTGTTTTAAATTTATTAACACTTCATCTAACTTTGTTTTTCTTAAATAGTTCATAGCAGAAGATGCTTCTCCAACTCCAGGAAAGATTACTTTTTCACAAGAAGATAATATCTTTGGATCATCGGTAACAACATACTCAGTATTAAGCCTTTCTAGTGCGTATTTGACACTTTGAATATTACCTGCATTATACTTAACAATAGCTATCATCTATAATACTCCCTTAGTTGTTGGTAATTTATTGCTAAAAGGATAAACATAAACAGCTTGTTTTAAACATTTTGCAAAACATTTATATACTGCTTCAATCATATGATGTGAATTACCAACAGAAACTTGCAAATGCAAAGTAGCTTTACTCGAATCGCTAAAAGATTTAAAAAAGTGTTCAAACATTTCTGTTGGAAAAGAACCAATATATTCTCTAGTAATTGGGACATCATAGACTAAATAAGGTCTATTTGAAAAATCAATTGCACCTTGAGCTAGTACTTCATCCATAGCTAAATTATTATAACCATATCTTGATAAACCTTTTTTATCACCTAAAGCTTGTGAAATAGCACTACCTAATGCAATAGCAACATCTTCTACACTGTGATGCTCATCAACATCTATATCTCCATCACATTTTAAATCTATATCAATATCACTATGTCTTGATATTTGCTCTAACATATGATCAAAAAACTTAATGTTGGTATTAATATTCGATTGACCAGTTCCATCAAGATTTATCTCAAGTTCAATCTTTGTTTCCTTAGTCTCTCTTAAGACTTTTGCTTTTCTTGAAACTTTTAATTCACTATTTACTAAAAAGTTTGAAATTTCACACCAATCATCAGTTTTTAAACAAATATTTGAAAATAATAAATCAGAAATATCAGAAATCGCTTTTTCTTTATAAATAATACTTTTTATATTTAATTCATTTGCTAAAACAATATTATCCTTTTTATTTCCAACAATAAAAGAATTTTCTAAATCATAATCACCATTTGTATAACCCTTTAGTTTTAAATTATTGAGTGTGAATTTTGAACAAAGAGTATGGTCATTATAGTCAATCAAATCTTTTTCAAAGTGTATTTTTTCATTGGCAAAAGTATTTAAAATCTTATCAGTAAGTTTTGCTATTTTATCTTCAGAAAATCCTTTTTGGTTTAAAAAATCACAACATAATATTAAGACTAAATTAAAATTACTTCTATCAACGATAGAGGATAAACCTCTAAAGACAGAAGGGTGGAATTCTATCCATCCTAAATCAAGTTGACTTTTTGATTTTGAAATTAAACTATCACATTCAATAAATAAGAGTGGCCCTTTATTCTTTTTCATATGTAACCTCTTTAATAGCATTATATACAGCTAAACATTCTTCTTCACTACCAATAGTAATTCGAACACAATTCTTAAGATATAAATCTTTAGTTCTATTTCTGATAATAATTTTATCATTTTGAAGTTTTTTACATAAGTATCCACTATCTATTACTTCTAACAAAATAAAATTAGCACTACTTTTATATACTTTTTTTACAAAATCTAAAGTTTCAAACTTCTTTATATAACGATTTCTTCTTTCAATAATTTCATCTCTTTGTCTAAATATCTGTTCACTTTTTTCTAAGATATTTAAAGCTTCTTTTTGAGTTGAAGCGGATACATTATAGGGAGCTTTCATATTATTAATAACTTTAACAATTTCTTCGTTAGCAACCATGATGCCAGCTCTTATTCCTGCAGCAGCAAAGCACTTTGAAAGAGTTTTTAAAACAACAAGATTATCATATTTACTTATTAATTCAACACAACTTTTTTGTTCACTAAATTCACCATAGGCTTCATCAACAATAACAATTCCATTAAATATTTTAATAATTTCTTCAATTGTTTTATAGTTTTCAGCCTTTCCAGTTGGATTATTTGGAGAACAAATAAACAATATCTTTAAATTTTTTTCTTTTGAAATAACAGTCCTTAATAACTCAAAATCTATTTCAAATGATGGCTTATAATTAACAAATACAGTTTCTACATTATTTATGTCAGCAAACACCTTATATGCACCATAAGTTGGATTCATAATAATAATTTTATCTTCTTTTGGTTCACAAAAGGTTCTAATTAAATTATCTATTAATTCATCACTACCATTACCAATAACAGTTTTTGAAAAAGGGAGGCCTAATTTTTCATCTAATTTTTCTCTTAGTAATGTGCAATGTGGGTCGGGATATCTATTATAATCATTTATTGAATAAGTTTTATAATTCTCATTAGCATCTAAATAAATTTCTGCAACACCACTAAATTCATCCCTTGCACAACTATAAGGGCTTAAGTCTCTTATATTTTGTCGAATTAAATCTCTTATCATTTTTTATCATCCTTTATTCTAATTCTAACACTGTTAGCATGAGCACTTAAACTTTCGCCTTCAGCCATTTTGATAATAGTATCACCTAAAGATTTAATACCCTCATATGATATTTCCTGAATTGTAATTTTTTTAATAAATGAATCAGTACTTACGCCAGAAACACTTTTTGCCCAACCACTTGTGGGTAATGTATGATTTGTACCACTTGCGTAATCTCCAGCACTTTCACAAGCATATGGACCAATAAATATTGAACCTGCATTATTTACTTTTTCACAAATATCTTTTGCCTTATCGAGATTAAGAACTAAATGTTCTGGAGCATATCTATTAATAATATCGATACAATTTTCAAAATTATTAGTTGCAATTATTCGTGAATTCATTAAAGAAGGGAGTAGATACTCTTTTCTTTCTAATTGATCTAACTGTTTATTCATTTCAGTTAGAAATTTGTCTTTAAAAATTGAAGCTTTTTTCTCATCAGCTAAAATAACTAATATTGATTGACTATCTTTTCCATGTTCTGCTTGAGAGAGAAAATCACTAGCTGCAAACCCTGGATTAGTCAAATTATCAGCAACAACCATGACTTCACTTGGTCCCGCTAACATATCAATTGAAGTTCTAGAAGAAACTATCATTTTAGCATAACTAACAAATCTATTACCTGGGCCAAATATTTTATCAACTTTTGAAATAGTTTCAGTACCATAAGATAATGCAGCTATTGCACCAGCTCCCCCTACTTTTATAATTTTTGTAATACCTATAGATTTAGCTGCAAATAAAACAACGGGATTAACATTACCATCTCTAGTTGGGGGCGTAGCAAGTATAATATTATTACACTTTGCTACTTTTGCAGGAATTCCAAGCATTAAAACTGTTGAAAATAATGGAGCAGTCCCTCCAGGAACATATAACCCAACACTGTTAATTGGAACAATTTTTCTACTTAATTTTATTCCATTTTCTATTTCAATTTTTTCACCTTTTGAGATTTGGGCTTTATGAAATTTTTCAATATTATCTTTTGCTCTTAAAATTGCTTTTTTTAGATCCAAATCAACAAAATTATCACATTGCTTTAACTCTTCATCACTTACATAAAGTTGGTTTAGTTCAACTTTATCAAATTCTTTGGCAAAAGAATATAATGCACTATCACCTTCATTTTTTACTTTCTCAATAATTGCTTTAACACTTTCTTCAACTGTAAAGTCATCACTTAATTCTCTAGAAATAATTTTATCAAGTTCATTAGTATCAGGATTATAATAATAGGGAACCATATTCTACTCCGTCATTTTTTCAATCTTAGTAACTAATATACCTTGTGCACCAATTGCTTTTAATTTCTCAAAAGCATCCCAAAAACTATCTTCAGCGACAACAGTTTGAACAGAAACCCAACCTTTTTCAAATAATTTTGTTATTGTTGGAGATTTCATTGATCCAACTAAATCATTAACTTCATCAATATGTTCTTCTGGTAAATTAAAAATTACATATTTATAATCTTTAGCTCTATTTACTGCATCAATTCTTAGTAAAAGTCTATTTAAAATTTCTTCTTTAGTTTTATCTAAATTATTACTCTGAATCATTACTGCTGAACTTGTATATATGCTTTCAACTTCTTTCAAACCATTCATTTTCAATGTAGTACCAGTACTTACTAAATCACAAATCGCATCAGCAACTCCAATTGCTGGAGTAATCTCAACAGAACCACTGACTTTAACATATGATGCAGTTACTCCGTTTTCTTTTAATATTTTATCTAAAATGTTAGGATAACTTGTAGCAATTCTTGTATTTTCAAGAGATTGTAAGCCTTGATAATTAAAGCCATTTGGAGTCGCAATTGATAATCTACATTTTGCAAAGCCTAAATCTCGTACTATTTTTAAAGGTATTTGTTGCTCATCATATTCATTTTGACCGACTATTCCAATATCAGCAATTCCTTGATCTACATATGATGGAATATCATCATCTCTTACATATAAGAATTCTAAAGGGAAATTAGATGCTACTTCTTTTAAAACTCTTGAATCACAACCAAAATGGATTCCACATGTCTTAATTAGTTCTAATGACTTCTCACTTAATCTTCCTTTTTTTTGAATTGCAATTCTTAATTTTTCTTCCATTTAAAATCTCCTATTTTTTTATTGGTATAGCACCAATATTTTTTGGTAAAAAAAAATCTCCGCTAAGCGGAGACTATATGGATACAACGAACACCCAGACCACTTAGAGTTGGTTAAAACTTAATAAATGATGATGTAATGTTCTGATAGTTTTCATATTTGTAATATATCTTTAATTTTTGTTAAGTGTCAATATTAAATGAATAATAATACAAAATTTATACAATAAATTAAATAAATTTAACTTTATTTCTATATTTATTAATTCATTTTTTCAAAATCACCGTCTATATTCTTTTTCGCAAATTCTTTTTCTACCTTTCTAAGTCGAAAACTCCAAAAGAAAAGGCCTGTTCCATAAAAAATACAAATAACTCCAATTACTTTTAAGAAAAATTGTGCAACTTGATTTGGAAAAATAAAGAATATTACGGCAATAATAATATTAATTAATCCAGTTACAAAAAGAGATGAACTATCATAAGAAGTTGTTCTAAGCCCAACTGAACTAAAGACATTACCTAACCCATTTATTAAAAGTTGTAATGCTAATAAATATATTACAACAGTTACAGCTAATGAGGAGGTAAAGTATGGATAAGCAATAATTATTATTCCTATAATAATACTAAAAACAGATGAAAAAAGATTAACATTTTTTGTTTTCTTTAAATCTTGTAAATTTGAAGCAAATAGTAAGCCTTTTACACCTACAAATACACTATATAATCCATATAAAAATACTACAAATTTTAAAAATTCAGCACTTTGAAACAATAGAACTATACCAAATATTACTATTATCACCCCAAAAATCATTGATATAATAAGATTTTTTTTAAAAAAACTATTTTCTTTCATTTTATAACCTCTCTATTTATTATTAGTTAAAGAAATAGGGTCACTAATTATTTGTTTCAATTTAACATCAAAAATTAACAAAGAATTTGGAGGAATATCATTTGTTCCTTCCATTCCATAAGCTAGCTTTGGATGTACAAAAAACCTATATTTTGAGCCTACATTCATCAATTCTATTCCCTCAATAAATCCAGGAACTAAAGAATTCAATGAAAACTTAGTATCTCCTTGACTTGATAATAATAATTCTTCATTCTGAGAATATATTTGATATTCAACAACTACAACATCATTAATACTTGGATTTTTACCTGTGCCTTGAGTCAAAATCTTATATTGCAAGCCAGAATCTGTAATAATTACACCTTCTTTTTCTGAATTTTCATTAAGAAAAGCTTCAGCTTTACTCAAATTTTCATTTGCCTCTTTCTTTTGTTGTTCTTCAGCTTTACTCAACATACTTTGTTGCATATCTTGAATTATTTGTACTATTTCTTGATCACTAAATAATGCTTTCCCTTCAGCTGCATCAATTGCACCTTTTGCATAATATTCAGCATTAATATCAATATTTTGGCTTAGTGTTGACAAATATAGTAAATAAGAATAAGCATAACTAAATTTATCTTCTAAACTTACAGGATCTTCTAAATCTTTAATTGCATCAACTTTTACAACTTCAACATTTGATTTAGGTACAATTTGGGTAATTAACTCTTCTCTATCTTCTTTCTTTTTTTCAGTATTTGGTAGTGCATAAACACTTGTACATACTAAAGAAAACAACAGTAAAGAGAAGAAAAACTTCGAATAATTCTTCACGGTATTCTATCCTTCCGTTGCAGGGGTTTTTTCTCTTTTATTTTAGTTCTTACCTCACCCCCAGACTCAAACCATAAAAAAAGAGAACTTTCAATAAAACTTTACAATAGATAATATAATAAGTCTAGTTAAATCTTTTTTATTTAAAACTATTTAGCTATAAAAATATCTATTTATTTATTTCTAACTATTCTTTCACAAAACTAAATTATCCTTCTTTTTCAAATGGTATTAAATAAAAGGGTGTACACTCTTTTGAGATTAAAGATTGTTCTTCTAAATCAAAAGTTACTTTAAAATCAAAATATAATTTATTTTCTTCAAAGTACCCTAGAATTGTATCTAAACTTTCTAAATCTTTTGAATAAATTGTATTACCAACAATTTCGATTGGAACTTTAAATTCACCATCAAGCAATTGAATTCTTAAATTATTAGATTCAATTTCTATATAACTAAAAGGTGATTGATTAATTATATTTTCTATCAATGCCTCTTCACCATATAGAGAAATCATTAATTGCAAATTATCTATACTTTCTTTAAATTCATCAGTTTCAGGATTAATACCAGATTCTATTAATGACAACTCCATCATAGATATTACTGTATCTATATTATAAGAATACTTACCAATATTTTGATTGGCAAATAATATCGTTGGAAATCCAAAAAAAATAAATATAATTCCAAATAATCTTTTTAATTGCATTCTAATAATTTTCTCCTATTCCCAACACTTCTTTTAAAAATTTATTTGATATTAAATAATTTTATCTCATAAATAATCGGTTGTCTATCATTTTAACATTATCAGAAACTAATTTTAATATCCACTTATCCATTTTTAATCGATAAATACATACAGATAACAAAAAAATATCTATGCTTTATTAACTAAAAATGTTATAATTCAATTTATGAAATTGAAAGATGTATTAGAACTTAGTTCAGGAAAGATATTGTGCGGAGAAAGTCATTTAGATGACGAAGTCGAATTCGCTTTTGCAAGTGATATGATGAGTGACGTATTAACACTCTTAGAAGACAATATTTTATTAATTACAGGTTTATCCAATAACCAAGCAGTTAGAACTGCTGTAATGAGCGACATTAGGAATATTGTTATCGCAAGAAACAAAATTCCAAGCCAAGATATGATTGATATGGCAAATGAATTTGACATTGCTATAATTACTACCCCTTTCTCAATGTATAGATTAAGTGGAATTTTATATAGTAAGAATTTAAAACATATTTATTAATTAAAATATTATTTGAATACAAAAAAAGGACCCCTTCTAGAGACTCTAAAAGGGGTTTGATTTTTATACTGGTAACATACTAATGTGATTATCATCCATTTCAAGCTGCTCTTTTTCATTATCAAAAGTTTTTTTATCACAGAAAAAAGCTAAAGAATAATTTTGTTCTTCCATCAAAGCTTTTGCTTGATTTAATATATCATTAGAATCAACTTGCAAAATTGTGGTTCTTGAGTCCTTTCTTAATTTATCATTAATATTATAAAGAATTCTTCTAAAATCTATAATACTAGTTTTATCAGGGCCATAAGGTTTTAAATCATTAGCAACGTTACTTATTATTGCATCTTCAATTAAAGAATTATCGACAAGTGTCTCACTATATTTTTGTAAAGATTTTTTATAAGTATCAAAAGTTAAAGATAGATTTGGATCACTTGCTGAAATAAAAATAAATAACCTTTCTAAACTCTCAACATGACAATCAACACCATAAGCCCCACCCAAAACTCTTATTTCATTCCACAAATCATTACCAGACAAAATGGAAGAAAAAATTCTCTGTATTGAATTTTCTTTAGTTCCTAAAGCCTTCGCAGGAATTACATAACTCGTATGATTAACTGAAGAAGGTAAAATAAAAGCTTTTTTTGATTTAACTAATAAGTGATTATAACAAGCATTTTTTGATTGATTTAATAAATAATCATCTTTTACTTCAAAGTCACAAATAAAGTTACTTAAAGAATTATTACAAATATCAAATAAATCTTCATCACATGTAACATGAACTTCAAACCTTAATCGATTATTAATTTTTTGTTTAAGGTTGTCTAATTCAAGAGCAAGAGATGATACATCTTCTCTTTTTATCGATTCTAGGAATAGCCATTGACTAATTCCTAACAACTGCTCTATTAATTTGGCATTATCAGAATAAGCGCTTGAAGCAGAAATAGTTGCAAATCTATATCCTGAACTTGCGGCAATTGATTTATAAGTATTTCTTAGGTCTGTTATCGAGTTCCAGATATCTTTATAATCATCAACATGTGATTCCTTTAGGATTTCCTTTGTTAATTCAATAGCATTCTCAATGTCTTCTTTAAGCATTTTAACTCTTAAAATTATGCCTAAACATGTAGATAAATCTGTCTTTGAACCACCTTCTAGTGAAATATTAAATCCCCCTGTATTGTGCATTACTTTAGTCATTACTTTTGTATTATCCATATCGGCAACTGAACAAGTTTCTAATATTTTTGTATAAAGAGGGAGAAGCATTATTTCTCTTTCACTTAAATCTTCAAGATGTATGAAAAAATCAAAATAGACAATTGAATTTGTAGAAGTTTTCATCAACCAAACAGGAATGTTATTATTTTCATATTTTTTATGCTGATAACAACGAATATCCTTAGGTAAATCATCAATAGATAGTTTTGGAACTTTTGCTAAATCTTCAACAGAATCTCCAATATTTTGATAATTATTAAAAGAAATAGTTTTCTCTTTATAATAAGTTTTATCATGATCTTCTAACTTATCTGTTTTTTCTTTTATTTTTTTAGCTAATTTATCATTATACTTATCCATTGCTGAAGAATCTGGATTTGCTACAAATAATAATCTATGATTATTTTTAATTACATTAAGATCTAACCATTCTTCTAAATAGTTTGGATTTTCATTCATTTTAAGCTGTAATTCTTCAACTGCTTTGCTATATTCAATAGTGCTTCTTGGGGATAACCCTCTTAACCAACCTCTTAATGCTCTTTTTAAAGAAATTAAACCCATTGGACCAGAAGATGCTTTTTCATGTATTTGGAAACTAAGGCGTTTGAATGTCGCAGCAACTAATTCTTTATCAAAACCAGTTTCAACAATTTTTATTAGTTGTTTTAAAATGAATTTTTCTATTTGTTCAGGCTCTTTATCTTTTACTCCAGAAAAAGCAATAATTAAAGGCATTAATGAAAAATCAGTGCTTATTCCACTAATATTTGATACATCATCACCAAGTTTTGAATCTATCATTGCTTTATATAAAGGGCAACCTGTAGACCCTAACAACAATTCATATATGAAGGATAAAGTAATAACCTCAAGAGGTATAGATGAGTCTGTAGTAACAAAGGAAGTTGCAACGATTGAACCAGAATTAGAATCACTACTTGGACAATCCACACTTAATGTTCTAGGCTCATTCCATCTTTTTGGAATTAAATTTCCTTTAGACACATTTATTTTAGCACATGCAGATAAATAATCTTTATTCAGCAATTCCAAATATTTTTCTATTTTTACATTTCCATATATAAATAATTTTGAATTAGTTGGATGATAATACTGCATATAAAATGCCTTAAATTTTATATAATCTAAATCAACAATAGATAAAGGTTCTCCACCAGAATTAAAATTATAAGGTGTATCAGGAAACAAACTCCTTAGACATAAATTATTAGCAACATAATCACCATCATTCTTATCACCTAACATTTCATTAAAAACAACGCCCTTATATGCAAAATCGCCATCTTCATTACAATTTAATCGAATTCCCTCCTGCATAAAAGTTTCTTCTCTAAGTAAAGGGGCAAAAACAGCATCAGTATAAACTTCAAAGATATTATCAAAATCTTTGATAAGAGGGCTAGCTGCAGGATATAAAGTTTTTGTTGGATAAGTCAGTGCATTCATAAAAGTACAAGCACTACCTTTTTGCAATTGCATAAAAGGATCTCTTATGGGATATTTTTTTGATCCGGATAAAACACTATGTTCAATAATATGTGCTACACCAGTATTATCATTAGGTATAGTCTCAAAAATATATGAAAAAAATAATTCTTGATCAGCGTTTAGGACATGATAAACTTCCATACTTGTTGCTTCATGCCTATATAATAATCCAAAACCTTCATATTCACTTAGTTTCTCAATTTCAATTAGTTTAAACCCAAAAAGCTCATCACCAATTTTTTTATCTTGAAGTTCCATCAAAACTCCTCCGCAATTTAAAGCTATCAAAAGCGCCTATGTTTTGCAAGTTATTTTTATTATCATTATATAAATCTTGCTAAAATAAAAAATATGAATTATGTTTTATCTATGCGATCATTTTATCAATATAAAAATAAACCAATTCTTTTTGCTCACAGAGGCATGAATACTTTTGCTCCAGAAAATACAATACAGGCTTTTCAACTTTGTCTCGAAAATAATATCCCTGCAATTGAACTAGATGTCCATATTATAAAATCAGGAGAACTTGTTGTTATTCATGATTCTTCAACAAAACGATTAACTAATAAAGATTATACAATAGAAAACCTTACTTTAGCAGAAATAAAAGAATTAGATGTAGGGCTTTATAAAGATGAATCTTTCAGAAATACAAGAATCCCAACTCTTGAAGAAGTTTTTCAAATATTTTCCAACAATCTTTTGTATGATATTGAAATAAAAAGCAACAAAATACAAAACAAAGAATTATCAAAAAAACTTTGGCAATTAATAAGAAAATACAAACTTGAATTTAATGTAATTGTAACATCCTTTAATCCATTTGCTATGAGATCTTTTGAAGAGGTTTCAAAGCATTCACTTCTTGAAGGTATAATATATTCAAAAGATAATACTGTTCCTTTTTATTTGAGAAAAGGCTATGGTGCTAAATTGTTCCAATGTAACATTGCTAAACCAGAATTAAATCTAATTAACAATCATTTATTCCATAATTGTGAAGAGAACAATATGAGAATACTTCCTTGGTGTGTAGATGATGTAGAAGTTGCAAAAGATTTAGTAAATAAAAAAGTATTTGGAATTATTTCAAATGTCCCCGAAATAATTATGAAAACAAATCTATTCAAACAATAAATTATTTTATAAATAGTTATGATAAGTTTTCTTTGCAACATTTATTAATGATTGATTTTCACTTTCTTCCATTGTATCAGCTATAGCAATAGAATCTATTAAATTGCTATCATATATTTTTAAAAGATTACTTAAATCATATATTTCTAAGCTTCCATGAGAGAGTGCATATGGTTTTATTCCATTTTCTTCATTTACTAATTCAGCTTTAAAAACAAATAAATAATCACCCAAATATTGAAATTGTTCTAAATTATTTGTATCTATATTTTCTTTAAGAATTACATTTGCATTTTGCTTTATTAGCATATTGGTAAAAAAATCTTGAGTTACACTTTCTCGCTCTTCCTGATTAAATCCATTTTCAGTGGTTGAAAGAATAACTGTTTTCCCTTCAAAATCAGAAATTTGAGAATACGAAAAAACCCTTTCATTAATAGCCTTTTCAATTGATTGAACGGCAACAATGTATCTTTTATTATTTAAGACTTTAAGTTGTTCTTCAAAGTCTAATTTAAAAATAATTACTCCTTTCTTATTTATATTTTTATCATCTAGTAAAAAGGTATAATTACTATTTTTTATTGGAATCAATTCTTGTTTAACTAGATAATTATTATAATTCAAATCAAGAGCATTATAAATTGCTAATATTTTTGCTCCTTGAACAGTTGGATCGATTAATCCTTGATCCCTATTTAATCTAATTTCTAAACTATTAATATTATTCTTTGCATATACTCTAATATTTAAAGAATTAATTCTAGAAATAATTATTTCTAAAAAATTATCTGCTTCAATATCAAAGCCATTGTCTTTTGCATTTATATAAGCAGTGATTAATAAATCAATTGATTTATAATCTTTATTATCTCTATAAGCTAAATTACTTTCAGTTTCCAAAGAAGTTAATTTTTTTGAAATAGAAGCATCTATTTCAGTTTTTTTCAAAACACTCTTTTCAAAATTTACTTTATTTGCAGATAATAGATAATAGATTTTATAAGAAGTATCTCTTTGTTGCTCTGCATACCTTTTTATAATTCTTAATTCTAATGGACTATAATAAAAATTTTCAATTAAATCATTAATAAATTTACTCTTATCTTCAATATTAACTGTTTTATTTAATTCAAAATAAAAATCATCTATTGCATTATTTTTTGCAGAATCTAAAGATAGCCCCTCCCCTGAAATAATATAATATGTAATATTGTCATCAATTATCTCATTTGTAATCCAAGAAGGCTTTTCGTCTAAAATAATATTTTCATTACTACTAGCACATGAGGTAAAAAATATCAAACACAATATAAATAATAAAAATATTTTCTTCATTTCATCCTCCTTGTATATTTTATCATTATTTTAGTTAATAACAAGATTAAAGCATATATTCAAAAGCAATAAGTAAATTATTATAACTTTCATTATACGAATCTATTTTATATGCAAATGCAATTTTAAAACTTGAATTTAAATATATTTTATATCCAAGTTCATATGCACTATGCATATCAATTGAACTATTTAATATTATACCTATTTTGACTTTTGAAAAAATACTTGAATTCCTTAATATCTTTTTTTGAGAAAATAAAGAAGAAAGGGGTAATTCCAATAATAAATTAGAATCTAAACTATTTTTTTTTGTTGCCGTATTAATATCATAATAATATGTTGAAGAAAGCCCCATATATGTATTACCTAAAAAAGGAAAAATACTTTTCATATAATTATAATCCACACTTACTGAAAGAGTATTTAGCTTATAATCGTATGATGAAGATAAAGAAATTTGATTTTTTGGACCATCTATAATTTGTGAATTTATTTGATTATTTGTATTATATAAATAATTAATGCTACCATATTCATCATATATTTGATTTATAACAGCTAAAGCTTTTTTTGTTGTATTATTTTGTAAATATATCAAATCACCTTCTCTATATTTATTATTACTATTAAAAAATGAATTAATATTATCAGAATATTTTAGAAAATACTCAAAGTTCTCTCTAAATATAGAAGACAAATCATGATAAAAAGCATTTATTAAAATCATCTGAAAACTATTGAATAATTCTTCTTCATCTTCATTTTTCAATTCAAAATAAATTGGTAATTTATTTTCATTGTATATTAAATTTCCATCAACAATTAGTTTATTATTTACATACGAAATAATATTTAATTTTATACGAAATGAATCATTATCAAAAGACTCCTTTGTAGTAAATGAATATAAAGTTGAATCTAAAGCAAAAGCAATAGAGCTTTCCACTCTATTGCTAATGTCTGTGACACTATAATTTTCTCTATCAAAATTATAATTAGATGAAAAAAGATTACTAATACTAATTATAAGAATGAGAACAAAAATAGTTAGTTTTTTCATTTATTTTTCAGCCCCAATTTTAATAATTTCTAAAATTAATTTTACTGCATCTTCCATAGCATTTAAAGCACACCATTCATAATAAGAATGATAATTATGCCCACCAGTGTAAATATTAGGACATGGGATACCTTTTTCATTCGCCATTCTTGCACCATCAGTACCACCTCTTATTGGTGATTCGAATAGGGGCTGTTCTAATCTTCTTCCTGCCTCAAAAATACTATCTAAAACCTTTGGATTTTTCTTTGAAATATCCTTCATATTATAATATTGTCTCTTAAAATTTATTTCAGTCTTTCCACCTGGATATATCTGTTCTACCATACTACATAAAGATTTTAATACATTTTCTCTTCTCTCAATTTCACTTAACTCAAAATCTCTTAAATAAACTACAAGATGCGCTTCATCATTTGTCGCATTTAACTCTAATGGACAATAATACCCATCTCTATTATCTGTAGCTTCTGGACTTTCAGCTTGTGGTAAGCTATTAACAAGGGTTGTTGCCATAGTCAAAGCATTGACCATTTTACCTTTAGCTGCGCCTAAATGATAAGAAACACCTTTAAAATCTATAGATACCTTACTTGCATTAAAACATTCACTTTCAATTTCATACCGAGTTCCACCATCAATTGTATAACAGTAATCACAATGTATTCTTTCATAAGGAAAGGCATCCATACCACAACCTGTTTCTTCATCACAAGTGAATATGATTTCAATTTCTCCATGTTTAATATCTTTGTTTTCAACTAAAATCTTAGCAATTGTCATTATCTCGCTAACACCGGCTTTATCATCTGCACCTAATAAAGTATTCCCATCAGATGTAAATATTGTAGAATTAATATAATTTTCTAATTCTGGATTATCATCTTTTTTTATTATTCTTGAAGAATTTCCTAAAACAATATCTTTTCCATCATATTTTTCAATTACCTGAGGCTTTACACCATTGCCTTCTACATCATCAGCAGTATCTACATGAGCCATCAAACCAATACAAGGGGCACCTTCTACGGTAGCAGGAATATGCGCGACTAAAACACCTTCTTTACCAACACTTACATCTTCAATATTTAATTTTTCTAAATCTGCTTTTAGCATATTTATCAAATCAAGCTGGTTCAAACTTGAAGGATGTTGAAATTCTGCTTTCTTCTCATCACTCATTGTGTCAACCACAGTATATTTTAAAAAATTTGTTTTCAAATCTTCTTTTAAATTTATAAACATTTTCTACTCCTATTTCTATATTACTTTGTTTATTATTACACAAAGTAATATAGAAAACAATTAACAGAATTGAAAAATATCACGCTAGAGAAAACTAGCGTGATAATTATTAAACTGAAAAATTATATTTTTTCAGCATTGGCTTTACCATATCAATTACCTGGTACATTGAAAAAACACAAATCATTATCCCTGTTACAATAGGAGACCTTTTCATTGTTGTACCTACAGCAATCATGCTATTTGCAAGAGCAAATGAAACTTGAGGTTCAGACGAAATCTCAGTGACCCATTGAGCAAATGATTCTTGAGCTTCACCTCCATACTTATAATATTGGTAAAGACTCATTACGGTGCAAGAAAAAACTCCAGCTGCAACACTTATTGCTGAGGCAGCTGAAACTTTTCCCCAAAACATTGTTTTTGGCATAAAAGCATATACAATCCCAGCAGTAAATAAAACAAAACTTCTAGTTACAAGTTTCCTCAAATCTTTTTGAAATGCAATTTGTTGACTTGGTGGAATTGTCTTACTAATCTGCACTATATCTTTTTTAATGAAGTTTTTTGTAGAATATAATTTTTCATCAATTTTAATTGCTTCTGATTCTGGCAAAAGAGCTTTTGCTTGAGAAGCAATTTCATCAATATTTTGATCATAATCAATTGCAATACTATAATTAAATCTTAAATATTGTTCTCCTTGTTCTTCATCCATAGCATTTAATACAACCTGTTCCCCATTAATTTCTTTAATATCAATATCCCGACTATTTTCTTCAAAATAAGGTGATACTACTTCTAATTGTTCATCAACTATTTTTGCAACAGAAGAAACCAATTTTTCATCACTTATTTTCTTTGTGATACTTCTATCTAAAGCAAAAGAACAACCACTTAAAACAAAAACTAAAATTGAAACAATAAATATTTCAAAAATTCTTTTTACTTTCATAATTTTTTTGATAGCTAAGCTATCTTTCCTCCTCTTTCTTTATTTATTTTGATTTTTATTATTTAAAAACCAATATTTTATAACCAATTAATAACGAAGCACGAATTGAAGGAAAATCTGTAAAACTATCTTTTAAGGCAATGATACTATCTTCATAAATTCCATTTAAATTAAAAAATGATATAGCTGGTTCAATAAAGAAATTATTCGAAATATTATAAGTATACCCAAAAGAGAGTTTATCTAAATATTCAACATTCTCAAAAGGAGCATCATAACCACTCAAATATTCAATTTTTACTAAAGAAAAAGAAACATATATACCATTGAATAATGGCCGGTATAAGAAATCAATAGAACCACCAATGCCTACTATATCTATGCTATTATCTAATGGAAAAATAACATTTACTGGGATTCTTAAAGAAAAATCTGAAGTAACATTTAAAGAAAATGTAATCTCATTATAAATAATATCATCAAACAAGGGGTCAAAATATGCTAAATCTAATGCTACATCTAATGTAGATGGTTCTTCACTTGCAAAAAGATTTGATGAAACAATAACAACAAAAAATAAAAAAACTATCTTCTTCATAATTTTCTCCTACTTGTAAATTAGTAGCGAGAAAACAATTTGAAAATAGTTTAAAGTTCTTAAGTATTCTTACTTATTTTTTATTTTTGAAAATCTAAAGCTTTAATAAAATCATCTTGATTTACTTTTAAAAAATATGTAACAAATTCATATATTTGTTCATCACAAATAAATTTAAAGCCATGTCTTTTTGTTGATATTTTCCCAAACTCAATGCTATCAATTTCATTTATTTCTTTTGACCAAGATAGTACAACTTTTCCTTTTTGCTTTGTATAAAGTAAAACCGTTGAATTATATATTACAAGTCGTCCACGAAGAAAATCATTGTTTGCATCAAAAGGAACTTTTTCACATAATATCGAGAAATCAAAAGAATCTTTAATTATATTAGAAACGGCTTTTTTACTCACGTAGTATTCACTCATCAAGTATAAAAAAACAACAAAAAATAACAAAAGGAATAATAACCAATAATTAAGTACACCAATCACAGTTCTTGGAATAAAAACTAAAACAAAAAAAATTAAAATAATTAAAACTCTAAATACATGTTTCAAAATATTTGCTCCTTGTATATAAGATATTTCAGATTATATACTTTATCAATATAAACAAAAAATTAGAAAAAAAATAAGGCATTTAGAAAAAATTTTTCATTAAAGCTCAATAGGAGGCTTTTATGAAAAAAAAAATAATTTTTTTATATTTTTCAATTTTTGTATTATTAATATTTTCTAGTTGTGAAGGACCACAAAGAACTTCTTCACTAACTCTTAATATTAGTCAAGAAAATACTAAAAAGAATAAATCTATTTTACCTGAAGATATCCCTCTTAATGTAACTCAGTATACAATAACAGGAAAAGGACCTTTTGAAAAAGATTCATTTAGTGTTAATACACATGATAATACGGCAACAGTGAAAGGATTAACAGTAGGCAATTGGGATATATTTGCTGTAGGAAAAAATAGCGATGGGTTATTACTTGTTAGCGGAAGTGCTAATGTTGATATCAATAAAGAACCTACTTCAATTGCCATCGAACTTGATACCTTAGTTGGAAATGGAAATATTAAAATTAATTTTAGCTGGGATTCTCAATTAATTAATAATCCAAAACTTGAGTTAGAACTTATTAATCAAAGTAATAATAAGGTAAAAGTAAATCCAACTACAATTGATTACTCACAAGGTTTAGCTACTTATGAATCGGTTGCAAGATCTGATTCTTATATTTTAAATGCGAAGTTATATGATAGCGAAATACTTGTATCAGGCTGTATGGAAGCAATAAGAGTAGTAATGAATAAAACAAGTTCTGGTGAAATTCATTTTACTCTAAATGAAAACAATAGCTCAGAGTTAAACACTCCTATTGTTATTACTAACCATGCCGGAGTTCCAAGCACCTGTTATATCTCAGAAATTCCAGAAGTAATAAACTATAATCAAGAAGTTTTTCCAATTTTAAAAGAAGAAAATGACTTGCCACTTACTAATTTTTCAATTGATTGGTATCTAGATGGAGAATTAATTGGAAGTGGAATAGATTGCAGTTTTATCCCAACTATTGGTTTTCATCGATTAGATGTTATTGTGGAAAATGGAGATATAGGAAGTTTGAGTTCAGTCTATAAAGAATTTGAAGTAAAACTAAATGCCCCAGCTTACATGCCAAAAGTAATTAAAACAATAAATAATGGCGATTTTGGTTATTATGCTGGATCAAATATGCATATATGTTTTCTTCCTGACAATAAAATGCTTTCTTATTGTGGAGAAACTAATACAATACAGATTTGCAGATTAATAAATAATAATATTGAAGTAATAAAAACATATAATAATTCTTTCGAAATGCCACTTGCAAATGTTGTTGACATCAAAGTTGATTCAATAAGAAATAGAGTATTTATTTCTGAAGAAAGCACAAATGCTATTTACATATATGATTATTCATATAATAAACTTACTAAATATTTTTGTGATGATACTTATCACAAATATGCAAATCATTTTGGACAAATTTTTATTAGGCCAAAAGATTTTTTAGTTTTTGATCACCTTGGAGATTCTTATAGAGAATATAACATTGATCCAATAACGGATAACTCTTTCTATGCTATCAGCATGGTAAAAAATCCAGATGACATTACATATCATTGTTCTAAAGGATTGATGAGTCCTAATCTTGATTCTGTTGCTTTTGCCAGTGATACAGGGTACATATCTTTTGCTTATAATACGCCTGGATATAGTAATTGTTTACTAAGAGCAACGGCTCCTATTCGATATAATGCAAATGAAATACTTGTTGCAGGAGCACTAGATTGGAAAACATTTATTGCAGGAGCAAATAATAGAATAATTATTGGCTCGTTAAGTGGTGATGATTTAAATTATTCTTCAACACTTGAAGAGAAGAAAACATATGTTTCTAACACTTATGGAATGCCCAATTTTAGTGATGTCTCAGATTTTATTTATTATACAGGTTATGATGAAATAAATAATCGCTCCTCAATAAAAAAAATATATGCACTGTGTAGCGGTTCTAAAAATTTATTAGCATTTGATATTAATCAAGAAGATTTTTCATTATCATTTATCGGAAAAGAAGAATTTATTGATTTTACTCCTGATAATGGAGCACTATCAAATGATAAAAAGACTTTAATCATTACAGGAATAAATGAAAAATGTATTAAAATTTGTCAAATACATGATTAATATCACGTATTTATTATAATGAATGAGTCCTTCTAATTAATATAAAAAGATTTTTTATCTTGTTTTTGGAGGGACATTTATTTTAATCTTCATTAAACATACTCATAAGTAATTGTGCACTCATCATTTCAGGATCTTGCATTGAAGATAATGTATTTGCAAAAGATTGGAAATCTGCAATAGAATCTAATAGCATTAATCTAACAAAAGCTTCATCATCTCTGTTACAAGTTAATTTAACGCTTGCTTGTCCATCTTCAATCCGAATAATATCTAACATAATAATTATTGATTCTTTCCTAATTTGATAAACAGTATGTGAGCTTTCTACACTTGAAATAAAAAACCCTTCCGCAATAAAACCCTCAAGTACAGTATCACAAATAAACATTGCAGCTCTTTTTGAAGGAAAATCCAATGAAATGGTTATAGTATCGGTAGAATCTGTTATATTTAATTTTTTCTTATAACCACTACCACCTTTAAAAGCTCCAACTAGCATAGGCGGGGCTGTAACAGACGCTACTAACATTGTCATAACTGCAACACCAAATAAATCATGAGAAATTGCACCTGAAGCTAAACCAATCCCAGCAACAATTAAAGTTACTTCTCCTCTAGGTAACATACCACACCCTATTCTATATGCACCTTTTAAATTAAATCCAACTAATAAAGCAGGAGCGCCACATCCAATAAGTTTTCCTACAAACGCTATAACAGAAAATAAAAGAGCAAAACCTAATATACTTTTAAGAGCTGAGAAATTAACCATCATACCCATTACTGCAAAAAACACAGGGACAAAAAACTCACTTACAGATTTTATTCTTACACTTATACTATGAGAAACATCTGTTTGACTTAATGCTAAACCAGTTATATAAGCACCAATAATCATTGCAAGACCAGCCATTTCAGAAAAACCAGCAAGTAATAAAGCTACACCAAAGGCTATTTCACTAATTAATGGTAAAGAATTGAATCTTTTCATTCCTTTTGTAAAATACGGAGCTGCAATGACTCCAATTACAGTACAAGCTAACCAAAATCCAATAGCTTTTGCTGCAACCATCATTATTATGCCCCAGTGAACTGAACTTCCTTCGATTTGAACTGAAGAAATACCTACAACAACTGATAACAATACAATAGATATTACATCATCTAAAACAGCTGCCGCCATGATTGTTACACCTTCTGGTGTAGCTATTTTTTTAGATTCACCTAAAATTCTTGCTGTTATTCCAATAGATGTTGCAGTACATACTGTTCCTAAGAATAAAGCAGCAGGATCCATAAATGAATTAACATCAGATCTAAAAAGAACTGTTGCTCCAGCACCCAAGAAAAAAGAAATTACAACACCACCAATTCCTACAACTGAAGCTTTACCACTAAATTTAATAAATGTTGGTAAATCGGTTTCTAGTCCAGAATCAAAAAGCAAAAAAATAGAACCTAAAGTAGAAATTCCATAAAGGGCTGGCGAAACAGGAATCGTTGTTTCAAAAGGAAGAGGGAATAAAGGGCCAAAAGCACCTATTGGAATACTACCTAACAAATATGGTCCAATAATCATTCCTGCACATAATTCACCTAAAACTTTGGGTTGTTTTAAATAATGTGCAAACACATACCCTACAAATTTTGTTGCAATTAGGATAATTCCCAATTGCAACATTAACTCCATCATTTCCTCTGCCATCTTCACCCTCTAAAAATTCATACAATTAAATTCCAAATACTGATAAAACCTCTGCAGCACTTGTTGCTGATAAAATACTTTGTCTAGCTTCTTCAGTTTTAATAATTCTACTAATTTCAGCTAAGAATTGAACATGAGGTCCAATATGATCACTTGGAGAAAGTGTCATGATAAATATATTACTTAATTCACCATCTAAAGCATTAAAATCAATACCTTCTTTTTTTATTCCAATGCAAGCTGTTAATTGAGTGACGGCTTTAGTTTTCGCATGAGGAATTGCAACACCATGTTGAATACCTGTAGACATTTTTGTTTCTCGACTCATTATATCAGAATATGCTAAATCAACATCTTTTACTAATTTATTTTCGGTTAATATGTTTAATAATTCTTTGATAATATCGTCTTTTTTTGTACTTTCTAGATTTATTTTAACAACATTTTCGTTTAAAACATTCTTTAATTTCATAAGGTTACCTCTTATCTTGAGATATAAATATCTACAATATAAATACTTTATAAGTAAGTTTTTATTTATAATACCATTTACAATAATAAACGTAAAGATATTGGTAGTTTTTTACATATTAAAAAAGACCGGAAACTCAATTTCCGGTCTATAATTGTACTTTTCTAAATTAGAAATTATATTTTTTTCTAACAGTATAAGAAGTGTGTAACAAAGAATGAGCTTTGTGTGATAATGGAGCATCAAGATAATCACTATAGATTTTCTTAATAGAAGGATTATCATGTGATTTACGGAATGTTGAATTTTCATCATCATTATATAAACCAGCAATTCTTTCTTTTCTAATTTGGTCATCAGTTCCATAAGGTTGACCACCACCAGCAATACAACCACCACGGCAAGCCATAAACTCAATAAAGTCATAAGGAGCAGGATCCCCAGCTTTCTTTGCAGCAAGAACTTCATCACAAATTTCTTTTGCATTAGCCAAGCCATGAACAACAGCCACTCTAACTTTTGTTCCATTCATGTCAACTTCACCCTTTCGGACATTTTCAAGACCACGAACAGCATTTACATTTACATCTTCTAATTCATCACCAGTAACTAATTTATAAGCTGTTCTAACAGCAGCTTCCATAACACCACCAGTATTACCGAAAATTGTACCAGCACCAGTATATTCACCAATTGGACAATCACATTCTTCATCAGGTAATGCAGCAAAATCAATACCATTAGCTCTAAATAATCTTGCGATTTCACGAGTTGTAAGTACTAAATCTACATCATCATAGCCTGATGATTTCATTGAATCATCTCTCTTGATTTCATATTTTTTAGCAGTACAAGGCATTAATGCAACACTATAAATAGTAGCAGGGTCAGTTTTTGATACTTCTGCATAATATGTTTTAGTAATAGCACCTTGCATCATCATTGGGCTTTTAGCACTTGATAAATTATCAATTAATTCAGGATAGAATTTTTCACAATAATCAACCCAACCTGGACAGCAAGAAGTAAATTGAGGTAAAACACCACCAGTAGTAATTCTTTTTACTAATTCACTACCTTCTTCCATGATTGTTAAGTCAGCACCAAAGTTTGTATCAAATACAACATCTACACCAATTTTTCTTAATGCAGCATATAATCTACCTGTTGATACAGTACCTACTGGTAAATCAAATTCTTCACTAATACCTACTCTTACAGATGGAGCCATTTGAACTGCAACAACTTTATTAGGATCTGCAATAGCAGCTCTTAACTCAGCTGTTTCATCTTTTTCATAAATTGCACCAACTGGGCAGTGAACAATACATTGACCGCATTTTACACATGGACTATCATTTAATTTAAGGCTTGCAGCTGGAGACATTACAGTTGAATCTCCACGACCAATAAAGTCTAATGCAAAAACACCTTGTAATTCTTGACAAACTTGAATACAACGACCACATTTAATACATTTATGTGGATCAAGAACAATTGAAGGAGAAGAAGTATCTGCACGAAGCTTTGATACTCTACTTTCAAAAGGTTGTTCTCTAATACCAAATTTGGCTGCTAAAGTTTGTAATTCACAATTACCATTTCTAATACAAGTTAAACAAGAATTAGGATGAGTACTTAGAGTCATCTCTAATATTGCTTTTCTAACTTCAAATAATTCTGGATCATCAGTAATTACACTTAGACCTTCATGAACTGGAGTAGAACAAGCTCTAATCATTTTATTATTATTTTCTTGTTTACATACACACATACCACAGGATGCAAAAGGAGTTAAGTCTGGGTGATAACATAATGTTGGAATATACACTCCGACTTCTTTAGCTGCTTGTAATACAGTTGTGCCTTCTGCTACTTGAACGGGAATACCATTTATTTTTAGATTAACCATTATTTCTTAGATCCTCCCGACGCCTAATGAACTTCTACTGCGCCGAACTTACAAGCTACAAGACAAGCGCCGCACTTAATACAAGCTGCTTGATCAATAATATGAGCTTGCTTTCTTTCACCTGATATTGCACCAACTGGGCACTTTCGTGCACAAGCAGTACATCCAATACATTTATCCACATTTATTGAATAAGAAATTAAACTCTTACATTTACCTGCAGGACATTTCTTATCTTCAATATGAGCTTTATACTCTTCAGGGAAATATTTCAAACTTGATAAAATTGGGTTTGGTGCGGTTTGGCCTAATGCACATAAAGAACCTTTTTGCATTGCAAGAGAAATACTCTTTATGTTATCAATATCTTTTTGAGTTCCATTACCTTTAGTAATCTTCTCTAAAATATTTAATAAAGATCTACCACCAATTCTACAAGGGGCACATTTACCACAAGATTCATCAACAGTAAAGTTTAGATAGAATTTTGCAACGTCAACGATACAATCGTCTTCATCCATTACAATCATACCACCAGAACCCATCATTGAACCAATCTTTTGTAGTCCACCAAAATCAATTGGAGTATCTAAATTTTCTTTAGTAATAACACCACCTGAAGGACCACCAGTTTGTACAGCTTTGAATTCTTTACCGTTAGCAATACCACCACCAACATCAAAAACAATTTCTCTTAATGTTGTTCCCATTGGAACTTCAACAAGACCTGAGTTTTTAATTTTACCAGTTAAAGCGAAAACTTTTGTACCATGGCTATCAGCAGTACCAATTTTTTGGAACCAAGAACCACCTTTATTAATAATTACAGGGATATTTGCCCAAGTTTCTACGTTATTAATACAAGTTGGTTTTTTCCACAATCCTTTTACAGCTGGGAATGGTGGACGTGGTTGAGGCATACCTCTAAATCCTTCAATTGATTGTAATAAAGCTGTTTCTTCACCACAAACGAAAGCACCAGCGCCTAAACGAATCTCAATATCAAAATCAAATCCACTACCTAAAATGTCTTTACCTAATAAGCCATATTCTCTAGCTTGTTGCATTGCAACTTCTAAGCGATGAATTGCTAATGGATATTCAGCTCTGATATAAATATAACCTTGTGTTGCACCAATTGCTTTTGCACAAATTGTCATTGCTTCTAAAATTGAATGGGGGTCACCTTCTAAGGTAGAACGGTCCATGTATGCACCTGGATCACCTTCGTCAGCATTACATACTACGAATTTTTCAGGAGCATCTGCCATCTTTGTGAAATTCCACTTCATCCAAGTTGGGAATCCAGCACCACCACGACCTCTCAATCCTGATGTTTTAATTTCATCAATAATTTGATCTGGTGTTAATTCATAAAGAGCTTTTTCTAAAGCAGCATAACCTTCACGTGCAATATATTCATCAATATTTTCAGGATCAATAAATCCACAGTTTCGTAAAACAATTCTGAACTGCTTTTGATAGAATTCTATTTCTTCAACTTGAGCGTGTTTGTGGCTCTTTTCTTTATTATATAAAAGTCTTGTTACTTCACGACCTTTAATAACATGTTCATTAATTAATTCTTTTGCATCTTCAGGTTTTACTTGAACGTAAAATGAATCTTCAGGAAGAATTTTTACGATTGGTCCTTGTTCACAGAAACCAAAACAACCAGTTTTAACAATCTGTACTTCATCTTTTACACCTTGAGCTTCACATTCAGCAATAAGGTTTTTGTAAATATCGTCTGCGCGGCTAGATTCACATCCTGTACCACCACAAACTAAAATATAGTTTCTGAAAGCCATTATTTATCTCCATCCTTTGCATAAATATCTGCTGAAGGTTTATCATATAAATGTTCACTAACTAATTTATGATCAATTATATGATCTTTAACGATTTGTTTTACAACTTTTGCATCAACTTTTCCATAAATTACATCAGGCATGTTTGGCACAATTACTTCAATTGTAGGTTCAACATGGCAAAGACCCATGCAACCAGTTTGTGTAACTGAAATATTTGTAATACCGTTAGCATCTAATTCTGAAAGAAAAGCATCTAAAACAGTTTTTGCACCTGCTGCAATACCGCAAGTTCCCATTCCAATAATGATTTGGCCTTCTTTTCCTTCAATACTTCTTTTTTGTAAGGAATTTTGCTTTGAAGCTCTTAGATTTCTAAGTTCTTCTAATGTCATTTTTGCCATTATACTTTCTCCATTTATTATTACTTAAAAAACTAAAGTTCTATCCACATAAAAACCAACGAGATCTTCTTCTTGACTTTTAATAAAATCTCTCAATAAACATAAAGATGAAACAGATTTAAATTCACCTAAAACTTCAAGTAATTCACTTTTTGATAATTGATAATTACCACTGCCTTTTGTTGTTGAAATTCCTCTTTCAATAATTAAGTCAACTGCTTTTGGATCACTTAAAAGAGTCAAAAACGTAGTACATATATCTCCAATTGGAGGAGTATCAATATTACATAAATCAAAAGTACAAAAAACTGAAGTCCCTTCGTTAGGTTTTGATTTAATATCAAAATCGCCACCGCTTTCTTTAACACTTTGAACTAAAAACGGTAAGCCTAACCCAACTTTTCTTTCTTTATGTTTAATCCCATCAGTATAATAAGGATCTAACACTTTATTTAAAACATCATTACTCATTCCTTTCCCATTATCCTTGATAATGACTTTTAAATATCTCTCTTCCTCTAAAAAGAATAATTCAACTTGAGAACTATTTGCTTCAAAAGAGTTTTGAGTTATATCTAAAATGAAATCACTAATGTAACGATGCATAATATTCTTTTTTAAGCAAATTTCTTTAAGATCGCAGGAATTTGATTCTTCGTGACCTTACCAAATACTTCACCACCAACAGTCATAACTGGTGCTAAACCACAACAGCCAATACAACGAACAGCTTCTAATGAGAACTTTCCGTCATCTGTGATTCCACCAACTTCTAATTTAAGTAGATTACCAATTTCTTCAATAATGGCTTCTCCACCTTTTAGATAACAAGCAGTACCCATACAAACTTGAATGTTAAAATCACCTGGTTTTGTTAACTTAAAGAAATGATAGAACGTTAAAACACCCCATACTTTTGCAAATGGGATTTCTAGCATTTTTGAGACTTCATCTGCTGATTCCTGAGAAACATAGCCAAATTCACTTTGAACTCGGTGTAACACCATGATGAGATTGCCTGGTTTTTCGCGCCATTCATTGATAAATTCAATCAATTCTGGCGAGAATGTAGTACTATTCTCTGACATGTACCCTCCTAATTATTCTTACCCTATTTTTACTTTAACCAAATTCATGATTGTTGAATATTTTACCATACTTTCACTACCTTGTACATACGGAAATCCCCTCCAAAGCAAGATTAAATGATACAAAACAAAATTGTAAAAACAAATATTGACTAAAAACCTTAAATAATATACCATTAGTCACATTAACAGGAGGTTTTCATGAATAATGACCAACTAACACGTATTACAAGATACTATCGAGCACTTAATAGACTACGCTCAATAGGTTTAGAAAAAGTTTTTGCACATAATTTAGCTGATGCAGCAGGAGTTTCTGCAGCTGTAGTTAGAAAAGATTTTTCCCAACTCTCGATTCATGGCCAAAAAAGAGGTGGTTATGAGATAACAGATCTAATTGCTTCCCTTTCACAAATATTAGGTAAAGGTGATTCTCAAAACGCAATTATTATTGGTTGCGGAAGAATAGGCCTCGCTTTAATGCATTATGGTGGATTTGAACCAGATGGAATAAAAATCGTTGCAGGTTTTGATAGTGATCCACAAGTCTATAGTGATTCATCACAACCAATTTCTATTTACCCTCTCTCAAGATTAGATGAAGTAGTTGATGCTCTTGATGTAAAAGTTGGAATTATTACAGTTCCAGAAATTGCCGCAGCAGATACATACCTAAAACTACTTAAAGCTGGGGTAAAAGGTGTATTGAATTTTTCACCTGTTACTTTAAAACCTATTTTATTAAAAGATGGAACAATGAGTGTTGTTCAAAACATTAACTTAAGCCTTTCTCTTGAAAAGATATTTTATGAATTAAAATTCCCAAAAAAAACTAAATCAGAAGAATAAAATAATAAAAAAAAGGGGGTGTTGCAAAAGTCTTTTTAGAGAGGACTTAGTAGCACCTTCTTTTTTATGCTCAAATCTTTATTAGAATTTTGGCTTAGCTTAGATTATCTCTT
>RZYO01000242.1 GCA_009930325.1 Spirochaetia bacterium
CCATGTTCACATAGGAAATGGACAGGTATGCAAGTTCAATTAGATCCTTTATATGGAGATCAATTATCTGTTTTTCAAAAGGATGAAGATATGTATGATGTAGTTAATTCTTATGTATATATTGATTATAATAGATTAAATCAAGTTCTTCATTCTTATGGTTTAGCTCAAGAAAAGAACTCTTCTCTACAAGGCTTTATGAAATTAGATGACCATCCTAGAGAAAATGATTTAATTACTATTAAATTACCGTATGATAGTAGAAAATTAACATTCAAAATTGGTAGTGCTGATATTCATAAAGATATTTGTTATTCAGTCGTAGTACAAATTGCTCATTTTGAACAAAAACAAAGTTAAAAAGTAGTGTACTTTTGTGCTCGGCTATGATATAATAGTTTTATGATGTTAAATGCTAATCATTTGAATGGAGGAATTTATTGTGAACAAACTTACAGAGCTTGAATCTAAAATTAAGGCGAGACTTAGTAGAAATTATATTTATTTTAGGGTTTTATCTCCAATTGAAATTAAAGATTATTCTATTTATCTTGATGTAGGAGCTTTACTTCAAAAAGCAGAAATTAAACCGCTAAAAGAAGATGAAATTTATATTTCTGTAATGTATGAAACGACTACAGATATGGAAGAAGGCCTTTTAAGACTGCCAATAACAGTTCTTGCAACACTTCTTTATGCTAAAAAAATTAAAGCAATTAATGTTTCATCAGATGAAGAAGATGTTATTATTAGAGACCTTGTACTGGAAGAAAGGTATTAATAATCCATGAAGAAAATAAATCTATCAGTTGAATTGCTTCATAATTCAGAATTAGATATTCCTTTTAAGGCCGGATTAATGTGTACTAATAACTATGATAAAGCTCAAAATTTTGAAAGAGAAGTTTTTCTTAAGAAACTAATTAAAGAAGAACATCTTAGTGTAATTGAACATCTAAATTATTCATTTGTTATTAGAAATATTTCTAGGGCTTTACTACAAGAACTTGCTAGACATAGATTAATTTCTCTTAGTGTTCTTTCTACAAGATGGGCTCTTAAAAAAATTGCCAAAGATATTGATGTTCATTATCCAGAATATATTCCAATAACAGAACAACAAAAAAGAATACTTAATGAATTAGATTCTGTTTCAGAACAACTTTTTGATTTAGTTAGTAAAGCATCAGAAGCTGGAGTACCAAATGATATTCTAAAATATTATATACAAGAAAGCCTATGTACTAGTTTAGTATTAACTGTTAATGCTAGGGAATTAATGCACATGTTTAAGATGAGAGCACATAAACCTGCGTTATTAGAATTTCAAACACTTTGTAAAGCTATTTTTGAAACTTTACCTGACAATCATAAGTTCATGTTTGAAAAATTTGTAGAAAAGAGTTGATTTAGTTTTGCCTGTTCCATTTCATCGCATAATGCAATATGTTAAAGATAATAAAAAATCTTCTATTGTTGCACCATTACCTAACGAAGCTATATTAGCTGATGGAGAAGATAAAGAGATTTTAGATAAAGCCGCTAAAACAGGAGAAGAATTACAAGATATAAAAAGCACTAAAAAATATAAAATTTTAACAGAAGATTTGAATTATTTATCAAAAGACGCTATAGATTTTATTAAACAATGTCCTAAATTAACATTTGGTAATTTATCTGAATCTGCTATACCAGGCGCTATTAATAATGCTTGGAAAAAATTAAAAAGTATTAATAAAGATATTGCTCTTATGCTTTTACAATATGAAAAAGCTGGATATGGAAGAACAGAATTATTTCTAAATTTTGCTTTTGATGATATTGATATATCAGGAGGTGGTGAATCTTTTGATGTTAAAGCCGGAAGTAATAAATATGAAGTAAAGAGTTATGAAAAATTAGATGATATAAGATTAGGCAATGAAGGTAATGTAACATCATTTCCAGATTATAATGTTATGTTTTCTATGTATAATACAATAAATAAAATCATATCATTTAATGATGATCAAATGAATGCCTTTTTACAAATGCTAAATTCTATAGATGAAAAGAAACAATATACAATAGAAGAAATTAAAAAACAAATACTTCCATCTAAAACAGCAAAAGATAAAGAAATTAAAATGCTTCCTGAATGTTTAAGAGAAGGTTCTGTAAGTGGAGGTAATCTAAAACTTTTAGATAAACCTCTTAGATATTTTGGCGAAATAGTAATGAAATTACATAAAGTTAAATTTGATTATATGAAAATTGTAAGTAAAGATACTTTATATCCTATCATTTCTATTGATGATAAAGATATGAATAATATAAAAGTTCAAGTTAGTGGTAAAATTACTAAAGAAGAAGAAATTGAAGTTATTAATGTAATTCATGAGTTATTTATGCTTATGAAAAGTATTGGATTAATTGATTCTTCAGGTAATTTTGATAATAAAAAAAGTTATACAACTGAAATGCTTGAAAATATGAATAAACAGGTTAATGAATTGTTTTCTAACCATCCAATGCTAGTTATTAAATCGTTCAAATCATCAAAAGAAAATAAAACACCTATAGTAATTACAGATGATATTTGCTTTGGTGTATTTAGAAAATTTGAAATAAATAGAATAACACAGGGTAAAGTTAAAGTAGTACCAATTGGTTAAAAACTTATATAAAAAGGTGATATATGAATGTTATACGGTGTAGATATACATGAATGGGTATTCCCAAAATA
>RZYO01000243.1 GCA_009930325.1 Spirochaetia bacterium
ATAGCTAACATTCCTAATTTCTCTGCATTATTCTTTAACATTTGATTAGCTGTTCTCTTGCTAATTTCATCTGCTTCTTCATCTTTAAGAATATCAACATATTCATTAATTTGATATTTTTTAGATATTTCAGCAGGTGTATAACCACCTTTCTTTTTACCCATATTAAAGATTTTAAGTATTTCTTCATCTTTAATTTTGAGTTTAGGTGTATCTGAATATATAAAAGAACCATCAGGAAGATGTACATTCATACCTCCTTCACTATGTCTCTTACCTTGAAAAGACATAAGTTCTAATAGACCATCATAATTTATATCACCTACTACTACCTCGTTTCCTTCCACCTCCACGTTCTCATTACCATTATCAGTAGCAGTCATTGTATTACCTACTTTAGGTTTTGTATTATCTGAAGTAGAAGGAGCTGTAGTATTATAAACTAAAGCATAGTCTTTTTGTTCTCCTGTTCTAGGTGCTTTTTTAACTCTAACTTTTTTCATAAACTTTCTGAGTTTAAATCTTCTTTTACAATTAAACTAATTGTATTTAAAGATAGTAAAATAAAATAACTTTTCCAAATTTAATCTATAAATTCTATCTCACCACCATTTTTAAGAATATAATCAATCTCTTCTTGTGATAGCGTATATTCTCCACCTTCTTCAAATATTTTGTTAACAATCTTTTTTCCATAGTTTATTCCTTTGTTTAATACTTTATACTGATTATCTATTGAATTGGTAATAAAATCAGTAACATTATTGTAACCATTTGATACTAAATTATATTGATTATTCAAACTATTGTTAGCAAACTTTAAAACTGAATTATCACTTGAGTTAGGTATAAAATTTATAGTTTTATCTTTTATACGATTATAAGAAGGTTCGCCAATCCAAGCTACTTGTGCTTGTTTTAACTTACTATAAGGTTCATGATATAATTTACCATGTATATTATGAGTGATAACAGGATCATTGTTTTCATCAATTCCTGTAACTATACCTACGTGTGTATTAGTAGTACCAATACCTTCTTTTAAAGCCATATCATGATAGCTACTAGGTTGATAATATAATCCCACTGTATCTCCAGGTTTTAATAAAGACTTCACGTTGTTTTTTTCTTCTTTCGTTATATTATTATAATAAAAATCTGTTATGTTTTTTACTTCAGTGCCTGTTTTAGGATTATAATTAGGAATACTATCGTAAATATTATACTTAATTTTTCCATTATTTTCTTCAATATCTTTTTTCATTTCCCATGCGTTTCCTAATACATTAAACCCTGTAACATTGGAAACATAAGTAGCACATTGTTCTGAATCACATTGTTGTTTCTTTTGTTCTTTATTTAAATTATTAATTATATCGTTTTTATATTTTAATTGAGCTTCTTTGCGTATTGGAGCTGTTTCTTTTGCTTTTTCTTTTAAATAATTTAAATCAGAAGTAATATTAAAACCTCCTTCTTGATGTTTCTTTTTCATGCCACCACATTTAAGAGTTTGTATTGGATTATTAGCAACTTGTCCATAGTTCTGTCCTATACCTGAATTTAAAGTGTATGTACCATAAGGATTAGTAGGATTCATAGGATTATATTTGTTCATAGTGTTACCAGTTCTCATTAACATTTGATTATATTCTTTTTCATAATCTTGAGCTGTTATTACATCATTAAAATTCTGAAATCCTATGATAGCATTATTAGCAACTTGAAACCCTAAAGAGTCATCTCCACGAGATATTACATTTGTATCATATTTAGGAGGTTGTTGTTGAGAATTAGAATTATTTAAATTAACAGCATTTACATTAGTATTTCTTGGTGTATAATTATCCATAGCAATATTTCCTTCATCTAATGTAGCATCTGGAAAATAATTTTGATATTGTAATCTATTAGCTTTAGAAGGAACTGTATCTTGTGAACCTATTCTAGGTCCATTTGTATTGTAAGGATACTTTCTAACATCATATTGTTGATTCCAAGGATTTTGAATATTAGTAGTAACATCTTCTTGTGCTCTTTCTTTTGGTGATTGATATCCATTTGGCAGCAACGAAGATGTATTAAAATCTAAATAATCAGGATACTGTAAAGAACTGATTAAAGGATCTACAGCATAATTAACAGGATTTATATTTTGTCCACCAGGTTGATATTTTTTTAGTCCTCCTTGTTTATAAGAATATTGATTAGTACCTTGAATATTAGGTTTACCATTGTACATAGGATTTGAAAAAGCATTCATTATGTCTATGTTTTGTTCTGGATTTTGCCATTCAAATTTTTTTATAGAATTGTTAACTTTTTGCTGAGATTCTGTATTTTGATAAGGAACTGATATTTGAGCATTAGGATTTTCACCTATTACAGCAGTTGGAGTATTATTAGTAACCTTATCAGGAGCAAACATCTTAGCATATCCTAAATAACTTCCAGCTAATCCAGAAGCAAGTCCTGTAAGAGCTTTATATCCTGAACCTATACCTTTATTAGGTAAAGCCCAAGAACCTAATCTAGGGTCTGATAACTGATTTAAAGTTAATGCATTTCTATTAACTCTTTGTCCAAAATCATTATCAGTATAGTAATCTTTAATACCTGTACCAATAGCATGCATTCCTTCACTAAACTTTTGAGCACCTGTATTCTGATTTTTAGCATTACTAAAATCAAAATTTAAACCTTCTCCAAAATCTAAATTA
>RZYO01000244.1 GCA_009930325.1 Spirochaetia bacterium
GATGTAAAGTATTTTAGTAAATTTAATAAAAATATTGCTCAATTTTCAGATGATGGTGAACATTTATATGGTTCGTACGGATACAGAATTGCTGATTATATATCTCCCATTGTTAAAAAATTAAAAATGGATCCTGCATCTAGACAGATTATATTGCCTATTCTTAGAATAGAAGATGTAATAAAAGATACAAAAGATATACCTTGTACGTTAACATTTCAATTATTGCTGCGTGATGACAAACTAAATATGATTGTAAACATGCGTAGTAATGATATTATATGGGGTTTGCCATACGATGTATTTTCATTTACTAATTTTCAACAAGTGGTCGCTAATGAATTGGGTGTCAAATTAGGTTGGTATTGCCACAGACCGGGCAGTTTTCATATTTATAGTACACACTATGAGTTATTTGAAAAAATTAGTAATGATTTTACTAGTAAAAGTTTCACACACGATTATGCATTACAAGAATGGATCAATATAAAGAATAATTATAAAGATATGGTCGATGGTGCAGCCAACAGTGAGCTATTTGAAACAATACATTCTAAAGTGAAATAGAGTTTAGTGAGCAACTAAACAACTTTTTTTTGCAATTTGTGCCATTTTCTACTTAGATTTATTACTTAACCCACCATTCTGGTGGGTTAAGTAATCTTGTTTAATTGATACATCTCAACATATTGATTTGTGTGTTAAACAAATAGTTAAAACCTTAGAAAAAGGAGCTTGATGATGGTACAAAAAATTAATTTCTTACCTACAAAAATTAAATACAATTCTTATACACAAAAAATGGAATTGTATTACAGAAAGAAAAATAAAATAAAACTTTTCAAAACTTCAATTGATTATGATCATTACATATTTGTAGATTCTGCTAGTAGACAAGCTAATAGTAAAGAATATTATACAATTTTAGGTTCTAATAAAGATGTGGTTAAATCATATATTAATCCATTTGAAGCTAGAGAATTATATAATACGGGCAGATTCATAACAGCTGAAGGTGATGTATCTCCTGAACAAAGATTTATGTGCGATAATTTTTATGATACTGAATTTCCTACTGATATTAATCCCAGAATTTTTATTTTAGACATTGAAGCTTATGTAACAGATAATCTATTTCCGTCTTTTATTCAAAATACTGCGCCAATTAATGCTATAACGATTTATGATACATACACAAAAAAATATTACAGCTGGTTTTGTCCTAAAGATCCTATTAATGTGGTAGAAGAAGAAAATAGAATTAGAGAAATGTATTCTAAATATGATAATACTCCATTAGAAATAAATATACTGAATACATATCATGATCTTCTAAATAGTTTTATGCTTTTTATAAAAGCAAATGTTCCGGATATAATATCAGCTTGGAATTCTAAATTTGATATTCCGTATCTTATTAGAAAGATATATGATGAATTTGATTTTGACGGATTAAAATACATTTCTCCTTTTAATTCAGTCAGTTCAAGAGTAAAATATACTTTAGAAAATAATGAAGCATTAGACCATGATAATATCATTCCGGGTATTGATGTTATAGATATGTTAGAGATGTATAAGAAACATACTGCAGGTGATAGACCCTCATTTTCATTAAAAGCTATATCTGAAGAAGAACTTGATCAATCAAAATTAGCATTTGAAGAAGAAGACGGTTCTAATCCTGCAGAAATGTATGAAAAAGACTTTGTTTTCTTTTGTATGTATAACATTCAAGACGTTAGATTAGTTAAACTAATTGAAGATAAAAGAAAACTTCTTAATTTAGCCTCTATAATCAGAAATATTGCTAAAATAAATTATAAAGATGTTTTCTTTGAATCTATTATAATTGATAATTTATTTATGATGGAAGCTTATAAAAGAAGAACTACAGAAAATTGGAAATATGTTCTACCATCAAAAAATAAAAATGCTGAAAAAGTAAAATACCTTGGAGGTTTTTGTAAACAGCCTTTAGCGGGTAGATATAAATGGGTAGCCGATTTAGATTATTCTGCACTCTATCCAAGTATTGACAGAACTTTTAAGATGAGTTTAGAAACAATTGTTGGTAAAGTTGTTGATAATTATCAAGAGTTATTTCTTTATATGCTTTGTAAATTTTATAATACTACAGATATCCAATATATTTGGGATACTCTTTTACCTAAATATCTTGAATTTCAATCATCATTAGTTAGTATAGTTAATTTGTCAAAAAAGATTGATATAAAAGAAAAATTAAATACAATAAATATTAAAATAGAACTAAGTGAACTTTATCAAAATCAACAGTATTCTTTTGTTGGCATTAATGATTTTGTTGATTGGCTTAAAGAAAATAATTATGCTTTACTTCCTAATGGGGTTATATTTGATCAAAAAGTAAAAGATGCTATAGTACCTACAATTTTTACTAAAATGTCAGAATCTAGAAATTCTTATAAAGCTATAATGAAACAATATATTGCTGAAGGTAATAAAGAACTTAGTGAATTATATGATACTTATCAAATGGCTGTAAAAGTTATAAATAATGCAATTTATGGCGTTCTAGCGACTGAAAGATTTAGACTATTCAATATTTATATTGCAGAAGGTATTACTGCTTCAGGCCAATTGATAATTAAAAACTCTCAACATATGCTTAATACTTATATGAAAGAATTATTAGGTAAAAAAGATCTTAAAGATTATGTATTAGCAATTGA
>RZYO01000245.1 GCA_009930325.1 Spirochaetia bacterium
GATACAATTATAGAATCTGCTGAATTAAATGGAATAGAAAAGCCTTCAAGTGAAGAAATTGTAAAAAGTATTGTGAACCTCTGTAAAAATATTGCATATAATTTAAAATCTCAACATTCTGCAAAAGAAATAATTGCACATGTAGCAGATATGATATCATTAATGGATGAATCTGGAGAAACTTCTAAGATATTTAATGGAGTAGCAAAATCATTAAGTCTTACTAAAATTCTCACAAAAATAATTAATAGTAAATTTTCTACTCAAGAAGTCATGTCAAGTGAAAGAAATCTTCAAATGAGCAACGATGAAATTTCTGATAAATTAAATCAAATTAAAAAAATGATGTAATATTTAAGAAAGATGTTAATAGTTAAAAATTATTAACATCTTTTTTTATTTTAGGGCTTGACAAGCAAAAGAAGATGTGCTATACTGTATCTATACTAAATCGAAGGAGAATGATACGAAATGACGAAAAAAGCCGGATATACTAGTTTGCTTAATATGAAGGAAACTCCTCAATCAGAACCTATCGTTGGTAAGAATATGGTAAAGAATGATGCTAATGGTTATTCTTTTCAAGTAACAGATGAAACAAGACTTGAAAGATTCCTTATTATGGGAACTACTTCTCCTACTTACTATGCTACTGCAAAAACACTTACTAAGGATTCTGTAGATTTTATTACTAAGTATGTTGAAAAGAATCCAATGTATGTTGTAAATAAAATTGTAGAAATTTCAGATGAAGGTAGAGCACCTAAGAATGATCATGCTCTCTATGCACTTGCTCTTTGTGCTTCTTCTAGTTCTGATACAGCTAAAGCTGCTGCTTTTGATGCACTTCCTAAAGTAGCTAGAACAGGTACACATCTTTTTCAATTTATCAGTTATGTTGATACAATGCGTGGTTGGGGAGATTCTTTGAAGAAAGGTATTAATAAATGGTATAATTCTAAAGATGTTCGTTCTCTTGCTTATCAGCTTCTAAAGTATAAGAATAGAGAAGGATGGACACATAGAGATGTATTTAGAAAGACACATATTGTTCATAGTCCTTTTGATAATGAAAGAACTGCTCTTTATAGGTACGTTGTAAAAGGTGAAACTATGAGTAATGTTTCTAATGATGAATCTCTTGCTCTTATTAGAATTGATTCTGAAATTCAGAATATGAATAAGAATGAAATTATTGATTGTATTCTAAAGTATAATATTCCTAGAGAAATTATACCTACTCAATTTCTAAAAGATGCTGATATTTGGAATGCTATGCTTGTAGCTGGTATGCCAATGACAGCAATGATTAGAAATTTAAGAAATATGATTAATTATGGCGTTCTTGCTCCTTTCAGTAATGGTGAAAAACTTATTATTGAAAGTCTTAATAATAAGGATAAAATTCAAAAGTCTAGAATTCATCCATTACAAGTATTTCAAGCATCTAAAATGATTGAAAATACTTCTATGTCTAAATCATTTTCAGAAGCAATGAATAATGCGTTTCTTAATTCATTTAAAAATGTTATTCCTTCTGGAAAAAGATTCCTTTGCTCTTTTGATATTTCTGGCTCTATGTATGGTAGTCCTGTTAATGGTTTTGAAGGTCTGAATGCTGCTGAAGCATCTGCTATCATGGGAATGGCAACTCAAAAATCAGAAGAAAAAGTTGTTTCTATGGCATTTACAACAGATTATACACATTTAAATCCTAGTGTGTTTGATACTTATCAATCTGCTTATAGTAAATTTAGAGAACTTTCTAGGAGAATGGGTGGAACTGATTGTGCTCAACCTATGCTTTATGCTCTTAAAAACAAGATTCCTATTGATGTATTTGTAGTTTATACAGATAGTGAAACTTGGGCTGGAACTATACATCCTATGCAAGCACTAAAGAGATATAGAAATGAAATGGGTATCAATAGTAAACTAATTGTTTCTGCAATGTCTATGAATGATTTTACTATTGCTGATCCAAGTGATGCGGGTTGTCTAGATATTTGTGGTTTTGATTCATCAGCACCTATGATTATTTCTAATTTTGTTTCTGCTTAAAAAGAGATAATCTAAAAATAAGCCTTCTAGTTAGAAAATTAACTAGAGGGCTTTTTTTATTAAAATAAAAAAATTAATAAATGAGGTGATAATCATTGTCTAATTTGATAAATAAATTAGGAATAATTTTATCTGACACAATGATATCAGATTTGAGTTTTGAATTAGTTAAAGATAATGTTGATACTTCTTCTTTTAGTAAAGATAAAGATTTAAAATATTTAAAAATTATTGAATTATTAAAAGATAAACCTAAAAAAATAGATGAGATATCTGATTTATTAAAAGGTGAAAATAATATAACATTATCAAAAGAAAACTTAAAAAATGATATTAATTATTTAATTTTAACTGGATTTATTTTTCCAAAAGTAATTTAATTGTTAGGAGTTAATATAATATGCCAACTTATACAAATAATCTTCTTAATTCTGTTTCAGTAACAAATAGGATGGGTTATAATAGATTAGAATTAAAACCTGGAGAATCAAAAACTGTTCCTTTTTATATTGATCCTTCTCTTGGTTTAACATTAACAAATGATACAGGTAATATTGATACTGTTTTAGATTCTGATACTTTAATTTTAACTGCAACTCCTACTGTTTTAGATGTTCCATTTCCAAAACTTTCATATAACTATAGAATAACAG
>RZYO01000087.1 GCA_009930325.1 Spirochaetia bacterium
ATTACAGGTCAATCAATTATTACTATTGGTAGACTTAAAAAATTTAAAAGTAAATTTTAAGTGTCTTAATCCCTTATTACAGGTCAATCAATTATTACTGAAGTGAAAGCTAGAAAGAACTACAGTGTACAAGACTGTCTTAATCCCTTATTACAGGTCAATCAATTATTACAATTTATGAAAAAGTAACTAACACAATGTTAGAATTAGTCTTAATCCCTTATTACAGGTCAATCAATTATTACGGATTATTACATTTTACTAATGAGTGTAATAAAAAGTCTTAATCCCTTATTACAGGTCAATCAATTATTACGAACAATTAGCATTAGATATTGCTGAAAACAGCAATTGTCTTAATCCCTTATTACAGGTCAATCAATTATTACAAGACAATTTAAGAGAAGTTCAAACAATTTTAATAAGGGTCTTAATCCCTTATTACAGGTCAATCAATTATTACGAGCTGTAACGGTGGGGATTATACCTACACCGTTGAATGTCTTAATCCCTTATTACAGGTCAATCAATTATTACTTAGATTATAGATACTGGAGATATATAGTTGAATATTTTCATGTCTTAATCCCTTATTACAGGTCAATCAATTATTACAAGAGAATTGTTTGAATTTAAAGATTCTACTTTTAAACAGTCTTAATCCCTTATTACAGGTCAATCAATTATTACGACAATTAAAAAATTTAGTTGAAACCGGCGCCGCTAGTCTTAATCCCTTATTACAGGTCAATCAATTATTACATAAACATGAATAAAAGAAATTTTTTAAGAAAAAACGTGTCTTAATCCCTTATTACAGGTCAATCAATTATTACTAACTCTTTCAAGTAATAAGTAATTAATAAACTAGCTTAGTCTTAATCCCTTATTACAGGTCAATCAATTATTACAAACTTTTAGATGATAAAAAACCAATGGATTCAACCATTGTCTTAATCCCTTATTACAGGTCAATCAATTATTACCGATGATATGGGAAAATTTGTGGAAACTATTTTTAAGTCTTAATCCCTTATTACAGGTCAATCAATTATTACGGTTGTAATGGCCTGTTATTGAAAGGATTAACAAGCGGCAGTCTTAATCCCTTATTACAGGTCAATCAATTATTACTACACAATGAAAATGACAATACATATAACTATTGTCCCACTTGTCTTAATCCCTTATTACAGGTCAATCAATTATTACCAAATAATAGGTAGTGACACTGTAAGGACACAAACCTATATGTCTTAATCCCTTATTACAGGTCAATCAATTATTACGATTATGTTTCATCAATGATAGAGCAAGCTAACCAGCATTGTTAGTCTTAATCCCTTATTACAGGTCAATCAATTATTACAGTTAGGACAACTATTAAACGTATCTAGCTATGGAACACCAGTCTTAATCCCTTATTACAGGTCAATCAATTATTACGGCAATAAATTGGAATTAATAGATACTGTTATTTATGCTATAGTCTTAATCCCTTATTACAGGTCAATCAATTATTACCTAGCCTAAACATGTTAGAATTAACAGAAGAGTTTACAATTGGTCTTAATCCCTTATTACAGGTCAATCAATTATTACGAATTAGACAACGATATCAAAACATCGTTGGAGCACTTAAGAGTCTTAATCCCTTATTACAGGTCAATCAATTATTACATGTTAACAAGAGTCATGACGGTGGAGATTATACCTACAGTCTTAATCCCTTATTACAGGTCAATCAATTATTACAACATTAACATGAGTCATGACGGTGGAGATTATACCTACACCGTCTTAATCCCTTATTACAGGTCAATCAATTATTACCAAGGTATTGAAAGCGGCAATTTATATGCAATTACTAGCCGTCTTAATCCCTTATTACAGGTCAATCAATTATTACATTTACAAGCAACATATAAAGTTTGGTAATAAAAAAAGCATTAGTCTTAATCCCTTATTACAGGTCAATCAATTATTACGTGAGCATGAAAAAAAACATTTTCAAAAGCTTACAGAAAGTGTCTTAATCCCTTATTACAGGTCAATCAATTATTACAACAAAAAAAACAACAGTAGAAACAAGCGCAACAGTAGAAACAAGCGCAACAGTAGAAACAAGTCTTAATCCCTTATTACAGGTCAATCAATTATTACTTATGTTTTAAGCGTCAAGGCTTTAGATGCAATTGATATCGAGTCTTAATCCCTTATTACAGGTCAATCAATTATTACTTTATACTTGTTTAAAAGAAAAGTTAAAAAACTCAGCACTTACGTCTTAATCCCTTATTACAGGTCAATCAATTATTACTTGAAGATTGGTCGTGTGATATTGCTAATCTTGAAAACTAGTCTTAATCCCTTATTACAGGTCAATCAATTATTACATGGAAAAAATGGAAAAATTTGAAAGACTTGAAAAAGTATGTCTTAATCCCTTATTACAGGTCAATCAATTATTACTCCTTCAAATATAATTCCATATAATATAAAAAAATACAATAGTCAAATCGCGAAGCTATATTTGTTTCACAATAAGCAACAATTTATTTAGTTTCTAAAAAGTATTTTATTATAGCTAACTCTTTTACAGTTATATAAATAATACAAATCGCGAACCTACGCTAATAATTGCAAAAAACGATAAATTGACCACTTCGCACTATAGTACTACAAAGTCTTTTTTTTCAATTCCTTTTTTCTTTTCAGCCCCAATCATTGAAACACTTTCCCAATCATCATCACATAAAGGAATAATTAATAATTTATCATTTTCTTGATCAATTATTCTTGAAATCTTATTTGATAATTTTCTCATTTCATTTCGATCTTCCTGAATTAAAAAAACTGATTTCTGAAGCCTTTTTGAATAATACTTATTAAGTAATTTATAAATTTTATTATATTTAGTATTTTTATTTCTGACATCATATATTATTAAATAATTTTCAATCATATCATAACACCACAAAATCAGGCAAAATAAAACTTTCATCACACCCAATATAAATAATTTTTTTAATACAATTTTCACAAATTGGAATAAAACAAAGTTTATCTTTTTCTTCGTCTATCATTTTTGATAAATCTTTTTTTATAATTTTAAATTCCTTTCCTTCAATATCACATGAAAAAAAAGAATATTGCATTCTTATACCTCTTTTCTCTAAATATTTAGATATTTTAGCTAACCGTTTTTGGTTTACAATATCGTAACATACAAAATATAACATTATTTTATTACCATAGGTAAATAATGATTTCGATTACCACTAATTACAGATTTATATAAAATAATTTGTTGATTGAAAATTTTATCATACTCTAGTGTTTTATTTAACTCTGGATAAAAATGTTGATCTCTAATCTTTTTTTCAAAAGCTGTAGCTACTTTTTTCATTCCTATTTCTGTTAAATAAACACCAGCTTTAACATCATCGTCAACTTGAAGCAACTTTTCTGCTTCATCAATTTCAATATCTTCATATTTTTCACCGGTTCTAAAATCTTCTTTTTTTAAAGTTCCAAGATTAAATAATGAACAAGTTAAAGTATCCGCTATGGGAGTTCGATATTCTTCAATTAAATCAAAAATTAATGATTTTCTACCATAGGACAAAGCATGTAAAGTTCCTATTGAATCATCCAATCCATTAGAAATAATCAATGAATCTATTCTTATTGCTAACAATGTATATAAAAAACTTAAAACTGAATTAATCTCATTTAAGGGGGGATTTTTACTTCTCTCAACAAATTTAGTCCAATTTATTTTAAAATTACAACCAAAAACTCTAAAATAAGCTTTAGCAGCTTCACCTTCAATCCCTCTTAACTCAGAAATATTATTTACACAATTCGATCTATCAAGACATTTTTTGATTTGATGAACTGAAACTAATAATTCATCTTTGTTATTTAAATTACGCAAAATTCTTTGAGCAAAAAACAATTCATTATGAATTTTACCTCTAACAATATCTTTAGCTAAAGAAAGACTACATTCATAATCGTCATAAATTTGATGTTGTTTATGCCTTAAAAAAGTATTTTTAGAATCATCAAATATTAATTTCCCATTAAACTTACCATTACGATGTATAAAATTCACAAAAATTTTATGATTCATTATTGTATTTATCGCACTACCAGTTAACTCTATTTTTCCAATAATAACAAATTGAGAGACTTTATTTGGGATAAACTTTGTTATATTTCCTAAATAATCACTATACACTAACAATCCAGAGTCTGCTTTTAATTTACCATTATTTGAAACTAAATAGGCAATCATGTTTATTAATCCTTATCAATTAATTCATTCTTTATTAGGGAAATAAAAGAATCACTATCTAAATAATAAGGAGCAAAAAGTTCATTATTACTGAAACAATCTCCAATTAATGAATATAAATCATTAGTTAAATCTTCAATTTTATTGTTATTTAATGAATTATTAATACTTTCTAATGAAATACCTTTTACACTATGTGCAATTGGTAACTTATTTCTCAAATCTTTAAATTTTTCAAAACCAGCATATTTATTCATCAGATTAATATATTTTTCAACAGAATTATCAACTCCTAAATTATTTTTAACCCAATTTAATAAAGCCTTTCTAGTATTTCGATTGATTTGGAGATGATAAAAGCCAGATTCATCTTTTATTAATTTGTTCTTTAAATCTTTATACTTATTTGAGACAGGATATATATTAAAATACTTATCAATAAATTTATCTATTTCATCATAACTGCTATTATAATTATTATAATTCATACCATCTAAATCTAAAGCTCTTACTATTATAAAGTCCGCTAATACATCTAGAAAGGCACTTAATAAAGCCATTGTATAAAAATAATCTTTTTTAATTAAACTCAGCTTTACATTTGCTAAAGATTCATATAACAAATATGGACACATCTCATTTGAATAATCAAATTCTTCAGGATTTGCTAAAATAATGCAATTTAAATTATCAGAAATCTTATTTATTAAACTATCAAACAAATTTGTTTTTGATGATAGTCTTTTTAGATTTTTGAGAGCATCTTCAAATTTATAATTTTTCCTAGAAATAAAATATTCTATAATATCATTAATATAGTCAAAAGAAGAAAGAAAATTATTTGCAACATTATTTTTTGCTAAATCATAATTCCCATTTTTTAAATCTTCAGCTAATTGATTAATTAACCTCTTTTTTTCATCCTTTGAAAAACAATCCATAACCTTAATTTCAACATTTCCCTCTGGATCATGTTTGTTTGAAGCATAATATTGTTTTATACTAGGTCTATATCTAGCACAACTTTGTGATAAACCTAAACACATAGCAGGAGTGCCTTGTGCAATAGAAATTACAGTATTATCTAAATTAATTTTTGAAATAAATTCACTATATAAAGGAAGTATTAAACCATAATCAGCCGGATTAATTTTTATTGTTGCAAATTTAAAATCAATATTTGAGAAAACCGTCTTACCATAATTCCCCAATAATATTTTTTTTAGTAAAAAAGTATCTGTAGAAACAAGTTCATCTTGTTTAGTAATAAAACACAAAATCTCTTGTATCTTACTTTTCTCATACTCCTCTATTATACGAATTTCTTCTTTTAAAATTGGGAAATCAATTCTTTCAATTTCATATTCATTGTATTGATTATCTTCATATATATTTATAAAAACTGAAGATATGATATTCCCATTTTCATCAAATTCAACATTTTTTGATTCTATTGTTTTTACTAATTCACTTAAATTTAAAATATATTTATCTCTATTTCTAAAAATAAATGAATTTGAAGAGTTTTTGCAATATAACTTTAAATCACTATTACCTAAATTTACTAATAATCTCATGTTAAACTTCTTTTAATAAACAATAGCCAGGAAGATATTTCCTCTCTAATGTAGCAAAACTTGACCCACCTTCAATATTAATGTTTTCATTGTGAATTTTTCTATTTATTGATTGGTCTTGAACTATATTATATGTAATATTCTCTATCCCAGAAAATCTTCCTAATTTTATTAAGCCTTTTCCTTGAGTCAAATTGTCTGAAATTAATTTTTCCATTGAATTCTTTGTAGCAACTGGTAATTTATTTGCCTTGTTATTGAAATTATCAATATAAAAATCATTAACTACATCTAATATATTCTGAATTTGATTAAATTTTGATAGCAACTTATTTGATTCAAGTTTTGAGGATATTGAAATAGTACCAGTTAAAGTTACTTTATTATTATTGAAACAAGCTGCCTCTGTCATTGTTGTATAAACTGATAATGGCTTACCTTTTGTACTAATCTGGACTTCTCCAACATTGGTTTTACTTTTAAAGTCATCAAATTCTAAGTCACTCACTTTAATATATTTAAAAGGGTCATATTTAGCATTATCTTCAACTCTCATAACTTTTGATTCAAACGAACTTGTTCTTACATATTTATGATTATAAGAGTTCACATAATCGTTTCTATTCAAGTTCACTGGATTAAACATTGATTGAATAATTGCAGTTCTCAAAGCTCCCTTGAGAGATGACCCTGGAATATAAGGTTTATCATTCATTTTTTTAACACAACTTTTCTCAATCTCTTGGAACGGTTTTTCATTTAAAAAAGTATTTGCTGAAGGCAAAACTCCTAATGGTCTTGAAAAAATTAAATTCTTTTTCTCAGGATTAGCTTTAATAGTATCTAAAACAATACTTTTTGCTAATTTATGATATTTTTCATCTCTTGTTGAAATACCTTTTGTTACATAATCAATATATTTATTGCGATTGATATCATCCATTATTTTAATTAGATTATTTACATTAATTTTAAATAATTGTCCTGAAATAAAAAACAATTCACCATATTCATAATAATCCCCTGAATTAATTATTACAGGAGTAAGTATCTCTATTTGAATTTTATGATTTTCCCATTTTTCAATATTACTCATATTAATTCTCCTTAAATATTCAAATAAATTGGGAAAGAATACCCATAACTACAAATTTTAGAGTTTATATGAACATTATGTATTATCATCCCATCTCCTTTAGCAAAGATTGATCCGGGTTCAAAATAAATTACAGGGTACTTGTTATAGCTTTTTTTATCATCGAAACTAGAGCCCACTATTCCAAAGTAATAATCGATATTATAATATAGAGGAATTAAATTTTCTCCACTACATCTGCTAAGTGACATACAAGCATTACCTTGATTATAAGAAAAAATATTTTCTTCAATATCATTCAATGCTTCAACTTTGATATCAAAATTTCCCTTTCCAACACTTCTATCTCCACCTAAACCAACCAAATTCAAATATGATACGATTTCATATAAAGTACTATTGAATGATTCATCTAAAAGTCTAATATAAATTACAAAAGAACTATTTGAATATATAAAACTCTGATTAAAAACTCCTCCATTGCTTTCAAAAGGAATCCCTTTTATACGATCAATTGAGCTTCTAACTTCATTTATCTTAAATAATTCTGGTTTTTTTTCTATAACTTCAAGCTTTAGTGCATTAATATTTTTTTGATGCTTTAAAAACATTTCTAAAGGAACCCAAGAATTTTTCTTGCTTTTTTTTGCTAATGCTCTATTCTTTTTTTCATCTTGAACTGTTTTATTATCATTAATATCTTTCTTAAATGGAGGAAGAATTACTCTTGGAAAAAAATTTTCTGGCATCATATTACTAATCAAAAAGGGAGGGTTTTTATCAAAACTTTCAACAAATTTACTAGCTTCTTTGTCTCCTTTTAAATCAGAAATTGCAAATACCATTTGCCCCCAAATTTGATCTGCAGTAAATAAATTTGAAAAACCAGACTTAGTTTTTAGTTTTAATTTTAAATTTTTCATTTATTACTCCAGATTGAATTCCTTATCACCCCATTTTAAATCCTTGAATTTAACTTTCCCATAACCTCTGCTTCCGCTACCACCAAGAGAATCTTGTTCTAATAAAAATAATCCTTTTTTAATTATTGATTTAAAAGATTCTTCATCATCTTCATCAAAGACTCTTAAATTCATCGAGAAATCAAATACTATTCCAGGAATTACTCTTTCAATATTTCTTGGAGATTCAGCTGTACCAGACAACCTATTAATACTATTTTCTGACTTTTCCTCTGTTGGTAAAATATTCTTGGTTTTTAATTTATCTTTTGACTCTTCAGATATAAAACAGTCTCTAAAAAGAGCTCTTGAAATACCTTTTTTTGAAGTATCTCCGAAAATAATTGGAGTTAAATTATCTGTTTCAGTTCTTGAGGATGGACGACCATCAAGTGAAATTCCGTAGTATAATTCTAATAAAGACCTCATTTTCCCTTTAATTGAAGATCCTGGTATATATGGATATTTATCTAAAGGATTTTTAATTACAGAAGAATCTATTCCTCCAATATGTACTTCAGAATCGCCAGCGCCAATATGTAATCCCGTTAAGATATCAATTTTACCTTTTATTTCTATTATTTTCATTGCCATAATTTATACCTCCAACTATTTTTAATATTTTTTTGATTTATAATTGTCATTTGTTTTTTCATTTTCATAAAACTTTGTATATCCAATTAAAGCTTGATAAAATAAAATAAAATTATCAAAATCTTGTAAATTTTCAATCAAATTTACTTTTCTTTCTATCTCATCTTTAAAATTTTTATGAATAATACCCCTGCCCATGCTATATGCTAATTTTGCTTTTGAAAAAGCTATTAGTGGAAGAATTTCATTCTTAAAGTCTTCCACTGTAAAGCCATCTCTATGAGCTTTTGAATGCAATAATAAGAAATCATCATAAAATTTTCTTATCTGTGTAGAAGAAGCTTTTTTTAATCTTTTTGCTTCATCCATCTCTTTTTTAGCAATAGTTTCGGGTTCAGTTGTTAACAAGTCTTTTGTTAATTTCAGCATTATTTAACCTCCATTTAATTTTTTCTAAGTCCATACATAGTATGTATTAATGCAACCTTAAATCTTTCTATTTCTGAATAATCTTTATAATTATCAATATGTTCTAAAAAGAAATTATATATTTGGGCTTTTCTTTCTTCATCTTTTAAATTCACATTTCTAACTAAGTCATATCTAATTTTTGAATATACTGCCCATTTTTTTCTTTCATCTTCTGATAATAAGTCATTTACATATGAATAAATTCTATAAATAAAACTCGAAGACAATTCTTCATTTTCGATATATTTTCTTAATTTTGTTGAATCTTCATTTAATGTTCTTAATTCTTTCTCATTAAACAAAGTATTAAAATAAGAAGTACAATCCTTGCCCTCTCTTTCTTTTGCAAAATCATCTAATTGATAATTTGCTTTTTCATTTAACAAGGCAAAAGGTTCTTTCGGATAACCAACAACTATCCCTGTCGAAAAATGAATTTGATGATTATTGCAACAAAAAACCCTAAATTTTAATTTTAAATCTTCAATAAAGTTCAAGGCTTGATTCCAAGGAAGAATGATAAAAACATCATCACCACCTGAAATAACAGTATAAGCTTCCGGATAATCTTTTTCTAAAATCGATTTTACCATTACATTAAAAAAATGATTCAATAATCTAGATAATGTAACATATCGTGAAATTGAATAAATTTCTTTAGGGAACCCACTTATAAATATTTCACCTAAATTATCTACATCTATCTTAACATAAGCTAAAAAACTTTTTCCTAATCCAACTTCGTCTATACTTGTTTGTGCTATTTTATCAAAAGTTTCATTTGGACTATGAGTATTTAATCGCCAAAGAGGATATGAATCACTTTTTTTATTTAAACTATAAGAAAAGTAATTATTAGCATTAACTTCATCATCAATTGAAATAAAAACATCTTTTACTATTTCATATCCATGAGTCTTGTTAAAATTAATTATCTCTTTATTTAATATATTTGCACCAATATCTTGAATTAATCCACAATTAAAACAAATATTTTTATCTATATTTGTAATCTTATTTTTTCCACAAACACTGCATCTGTTTCCATCTATATCTATATCATGGGAAACAAAACCAATATCTCTAATACAATTCTCAAACTTTTTTGTTTTCTTAGAATTCAATAAATATCCAATTTCTTTTTGTGTTTCAACAAAATTTTCTTTTGAAAAAGAATTCAAACCTACGCTCAACGAATAATCAGTTAATACACATAATGTCCCTTGATATTTATGAAAGAAAAACAAATCTTGTTTTTTAACAAAAGAATCAATTTTTGGAAGCAACGTAGTATCTGAGGGTAAAATCATTGTAAATTTTCCACCTGCATCAATTAAATCAACAAAAGGGATTATTCCTAATTCATTACATAAAGCTATTTTATATGCATTGCTTATTGAACTAATAATGAAAGATCTTCCTCTAAATGTTTTTGCTGCACCTTTAAAAGAACTATATTTACTTTGGAAAATAAATTGTTGAATTCCAGATATATCAGCTGCGAAAATTCTAATATTATCCCCATTTTCTGTATTTGCAATAGCTAAAGCAAATGCCATTGTTGTAACACTATGATCATATAATGAAATATCATTCAAATTATCATTTGTAGCTGAGGGGATACACCAAGTATATTGATATAACAAATCTTTTAATTTAACTAAAAATTCTAATAATGTAAGCTTTATAGGTAATCGGTTTAATGATAAAACAAATTCCTCCCATAAAGATTTGTAATCTAAATTATAGCTTAAATCATTATTATTAGTTGGATAACTGCTAATATCTGAAGAAGACAAATTATAATAATAATCACTTTTCTCAGGAGATATTTCTTTTTCAGTATTTATATTAGTAAAAATTGATCTTAAGGGTTTCTTATAATAATCTCCCCTTTTGTAAGATTGCTCAGCATCACTTCTATCGTTACTAGAAGATATTTTATCGGCTAAATTAATTATATTTGAAAAATTATCACTCCCTGGGTTATGATGGGATGCGCTAGAAAAATATATTTGCTCCCATTTTAAATTTATATCAAAGTCTATTTTATCAATTATTGGTTTTAAATCATTTATAAAAAAATCATAAGTCCACAATGAATGTCTATGCGTATATAATTTAGTTTGAGTATTTAATTTTGCAATATAACCTTCCATTCCACTAATCGATTTATTAAAGATTGTTTCATCACCTTTATAAGCTCTTTGCTTAAATTTACCAATATCATGTAATAATGCAGCTATCGCCAATTCATATTGAGATTTTATATCAATCACTCTTTATTCCTCCTTTAGTAAAATAATCTTACCTAAACCCATACTGATATTTTTACCAATATTAAATATCTCTGAAGCTTGAAATATTTGTAAATAATATTTATCTACTTCATTAGGTATTAATAGCTCTCCGACAACTCCACCAATTTTTAAAGCAGTCTTTTGTCTTGAAGAATAATAATTCAAATCAACCCATTTCTGATTTAAAGAATAACTTATTATATCTGGTTCAATATCTTTTATAACAAAAGTACCATCTCCATAAATTTTATCGAGTATAGATATTCTTCTTTCCATAGCTATAACAAAATCATTTGCTAAAATATTATCTAAGTAATGTCCCTGTTTTTTAATCCTACAAGGTGTAAGAAATTTAATTTTATTAAAATCAACTAAAGAAGTATCAAAGGGCCATTTCTTGGAAAGATCAGAAATGGTTTTTATATCAAAATTAAAGGATGAATTATTATTTTTTATATTAATAATTTTAAATAAAGTCCTAGATTTTGAAACACCTTCACACCCAGCTCTTTCTAAAGCTAAAGTAATATATGGTATATAATTCTTACTTTTCCCTATAAATACGATTTCAACAGTAGCTGAAATATCATTAATTAAAACTACATTTAAAGTAAATGGATGCGGTGCTTTATCACGACCTAACAAGATATTATGGTTTTTATCAATCGGTGTTTCAAAAAAACAAGCATAAACACAATTATCTTTTAAAACACATTCTTGACATTTATTATTTTTCAATACACAAGTTATTTTCTTTAATTGCGCACCTAATACACTTCTAAAAATAATTGAAGGTGTTTTATTCCAAAAAACTTTTCTTTCAAATTTAATTTGATATTCTAATTTTATATAATCAAACATATTTCTCACTAATTATTAGTTTAGTTTAATAATATCACGCTTCCTAACAAAAAGAAAGAAAATAATACTTTAATTTAGTTAACTATTTTTATTACAAAATTATTATAACTGAAAAATAAAGTAACCCATATTCTAAAAAATTGGTAGAAAAAATTTTAGTAATTACGAAATAGAAACATTTAAATACAAATCAAGTATTTACTATTATTTCAAATGATTCCATGATTTATTTGATTAATCACTATAACAGATATATCAATTATTATGGGTAACCTAAAAAATGATATAGCTTTGACTAATGATGAAAATCTTAATCCCTTATTACAGGTCAATCAATTATTACTCTACAAGATTATATTAATGTTGTTACTGAAAATAGTAACGTCTTAATCCCTTATTACAGGTCAATCAATTATTACGGAAGTGTAATATGTGGAAATATGTTTATACAATGTCAAAGTCTTAATCCCTTATTACAGGTC
>RZYO01000088.1 GCA_009930325.1 Spirochaetia bacterium
AGAATAATTGTTTGTAAGATAATTAAATCCATCTAGCTTTGATACAGTAGAATCCCTTAATCCTTCTAATAGTTCATTTGTTGTAAATTTATTATCTGTTGTTTTATTTAAGAATCTTATATTCAAATAGAAAAATACTATCTATTTTATAAATAGTGACAAATGTGACTAAATCTAAAATAAATATTGCTAAATAATAGTATTTATTGTATTATTACTTTAGATTTAATGGAAAATCGTAGTAAATCTAAAATAAAAAAAGGATTTAAAAGTTGATTATTAAAAGAGATATTTATTTAAATAGGTTGATTTCACATAAGCATAACGGACGCGTTAAGATTATTACTGGTGTTCGGCGATGTGGTAAATCATTTTTGCTATTTAATTTATTCAAAGAACATTTATTTGAACAAGGAGTCAAATCAGATCATATAATTGAGATAGCATTTGATGATTTTAGGTATAAAAAATATCGAGATTCTGATAAATGTTTTGAATTTGTTGATTCTTTAATAAAAAAAGACAGTTCCGAAAAATACTATATACTTTTAGATGAAGTTCAGTTAATGGATGAATTTGTAAATGTTTTGAATGGTTTTTTACATATTCCAAATGCAGATGTATATGTTACTGGAAGCAATTCAAAATTTCTTTCAAAAGATGTGGCTACAGAATTTAGAGGCAGAGGTGATGAACTAAAAATATATCCATTAAGTTTTTCTGAATTTTATTCTGCATATGGACATAGCTTTGAAGATGCATGGAATCAGTATTACACTTATGGGGGACTTCCCTATATTTTAAAATTAGAAGCTCCAAATGAAAAAATTCAGTATTTGCAAAATTTATTCATTGAAACTTACATCAGAGATATTGTTGAAAGGAATGCTATCCGGAATGATACAGAACTTGGAATACTTATTGATATTATAGCTTCAGCCGTTGGTTCTCTTACTAATCCTCAAAAATTATCAAATTCTTTTAGGAGTACTGGTAAAACAAAAATATCTGCACCAACAATAAAAAAATATCTTGATTATTTGCAAGATGTATTTTTAATTGCACCAGCTCAAAGATATGATGTGAAAGGAAAGAAATACATTAGCACACCAATGAAATATTATTTTGAAGACATAGGTCTCAGAAATGCAAGACTAAATTTTCGCCAACAAGAAGAAACTCATATAATGGAAAATATAATATTTAACGAATTGAGATACCGTGAATGTGTAGTTGATGTAGGATTAGTGGAACTTCGTGAAAAAGGAAACGATGGAAGATATCATCAAAAGCAAGTTGAAATTGATTTTATTGCAAATCAAGGCAGTAAAAAATTTTATATTCAATCAGCTTTTCATATACCAACTTCTGAAAAGAAAATTCAAGAAGAACGCCCATTATTAAATGTAGACGATTCATTCAAAAAAATTATTGTTGTAAAAGATAATATTTTGATGAAACAGGATGAAAAAGGTCTTATTACTATAGGACTTAAGGATTTTTTATTAAATCCAAACAGTCTTAATTTGTAAATTGCACGAATTTGAACTGGTTCGCCTTTTTAGACAAACTTAATCTAGTATACCAAATTATCTAAAAGTTAAAATTTACTTAAGCAAATTTAACTTTATTTTCATAGGAATTATATAATGATTTTTTCTCAAGTATAATATGTACTTGTTCTATAATTATTGTATTGTTTAAAGGGTATCATAAAAAAATCTGATTGATATCTTTTCTAATTCAAATAACCATATATTCATTAATACAATATTTTAATTCTCCAAATCTATTATATTCTGGTCTATCTATCTTATCTTTCTTATTCACAAAGAAACTTTCTTGAAACGAATAATCCAGTATTCAATCTCATACTCATAAATTATGTAATATTGTAATTTTTTAATTTGATATATAATAAATATTTATGCAAAAAAATATAGTTCTATGTTATAATATCCTTATTTAAAATAAGGAGAGTTCTTTTGTTTAATAAAAAATTATTATCAAATAGATTTTACTTATTTTTGGTATTTGGTTTGTTTTCAACAGTTTTAGTTTTAGCATTTTGCTTGTATTCTTTTTCATATAATAAAAGTAATTTACTAAAGTCGATTAATAACGAATTAGATATTGTAAATACTTCAGCCTGTTCTTCAATTTCACAAAATATAGATCAATTATCAACAATATCAATGAATGTTATATATTCCAATGGTATAAAATCTAACTTTAAAGAATTTACAAAATATTATCCCAATATTGATGCTCCAAATGATGCAAACTATGTTTCTACTAGAGAGAAAGTTTTAGCAATTTCTGATTATATTTTTGCAATGATAGGACCTGTTCAATCTACAAGTCGTGTAAATTTATATACTTTTGATGGGGGAATGATAAAATTAGGGTTCAGTACAACTTTTACTGATGTTGATTTAGAAAAGTTTGATTGGTATAAACCAACACTTGAATTAAATGGAAAAAAATATATTACTACCCCGCATATAGTAGCCGACATACCTAACTATTCAATTTCTGATATTACTTTAAAATACATTTCTTTAATTAGAGTATTCTTTAACAAATACAATCAAAAAGAAGGAATTTTAGAAATTGTTCAAAACTGCAATAAGATTTTTGAAAACCCCATTGAACTTATGAATACAAGAGAGGATATAAAACTTTTTGTTTTCAATGAACGAAATGAGCTATTATTCCCCTTTTCAGATAATATTTATGAAGAGTTTTCTTATACTGATGATATAAAAGATATAGGCTATGAAAAAATTTTAAATAATAAAAATTATATTGTAAAATCTTCAGAACTTGAAAGTTATGGATGGAAAGTTGTTGTTTGCATGCCTCAAACTATTGTAGCTTCAAAAATGAATGAAATTAGAAAAAATTTTATAATACTATTAATAATAACTTTGTGTGTAACATTGATTGTTTGTTTTATTATTTCAGGATCTCTAACCTCACCAATTAATAAACTTAAAAAAATTACAAATGAAACCAATTTAAAAAATATTATTGAAACTGATGAAAACAAGCTTGAAGTCCCTAAAATTAAAATAAAAGAAATTGCTGAGCTATGGGAAGCTTATGATTTAATGATTAAAGAGTTAAAAGAAACTTCTAAAGAAGTATTATTACTTCAAGCAGAAGAAATTAAAACAAAACTTCTTATGTCTCAATCTTTTGTAAAGCCTCATTTTATTTACAATTGTTTAAGTAACATTAGTGTAATGGCTGACGAAAACTTAAATACAGAAATATCACAGATGTGTTCATCCCTTGCAAATTACCTTAGATATTTATCTACCACGTCAGAAACAATTCTTGAAACAATCGAAAAAGAAGCTTTGAATACTCAACATTTTTTAAATATCATGCAATTAAGATACCCCTATGAATTTACCTATGAAATTGAATATGAAGATAATATAAAAAATATTAAAATACCAAAACTAATTTTACAATCTCTAACTGAAAATGCTTTTAAACATGCATTTATTAACCCTCCCCCTTGGAAGCTAAATGTAAAATTTGAAGTAATTAATGACAAATGGAAGGTTTTCGTAACTGATAACGGGGGCACTTTCAAAACTGAAAAAAAGAATCAAATTTTAAATGAATTTAATAATCTAAACCTAGATGATGAATTAAATAATTTCCACATAGAAAATTTTGGTTTAAAAAACACCTTTATAAGATTAAAAATGAGATACAAAGATGATGCAGTATTCCAAATTATAAACTCTAATCAAAATGAAACTACAATAATAATTGGAGGTAAAATAATAAATGATTAAAAAAGAAATAATTAAAATCTTAGTAGTTGAAGATGAAACCTTGTTAAGAAATCACTTGATTAAATTAATCAAATCAATAAAATGTATTCCTATTCAAATTATTGGAGATGCCACAAATGGAATTGAAGCATATAAGATAGTAGAAAAAGAATTACCAGATTTAGTAATAAGCGATATAAAAATGCCTGGTGGTGATGGTTTAACTTTAGCCCAAAAGGTCCATGATAATTATCCAACAATAAAATTCGTTATTTTAAGTGGCTATGATGAATTTTCTTATGCACAGACTGCCTTAAGGAGTGATGTAAAGGATTACTTATTAAAACCAATAGATAAGGAGCTTTTAAAGACTACTATCTTAAATATTTCAAACCAAATTTTTAGTGAGAATGAAACTTTTGTAATAAACAATTCAAATCAAGATAAAAAACAAATGTGTGATTTTATTATTAATTATTTAGATAATAATTTTAATAAAGATATTTCTATTGCTGATTTAAGTGTAAAATGTGGATTTACCCAAGAATACCTTGGAAAGATATTTAAAAAATATACCAACCAAACAATATCCCAATATATTATAAATCTTAGAGTAAAAGAAGCTGAAAAATTACTTATCAAATACCCTAATATGGAAATATATAGAATCGCTGAATTGGTTGGTTATAAAGACAATAGTTTTTATTTCAGTCGTATATTTAAAAATAAAACTGGGATACAACCCTCGGAATATAGAAAATTAAATCAAACCAAGCATGATATCCCTTAAAAAATAGCCACTATCTTTGATAATCCTTTTACAATCATTCTCATAATCAACATAAGTTATTCCAAATCTTTTTGAATATCCGTAGGCCCATTCAAAATTATCTAATAAAGACCAAGCAAAATATCCTTTTAAAGGAATTCCTTCCTCAATCGCTTTTTTACAGTAAAATAAATGACTTTTAAAATAATCAATTCTTTTTTTATCATGAACTCTATTATCCTTTGATAATTGATCAACTGATGCCATCCCATTTTCTGTAATATAAATATCAATATTATCAGTGTCTCTATTAATTGTTCTTAAAAATCTAAGTAACCCTTGAGGAACAATATCCCACCCCATATCAGTTTTATCATGCCAACTATTTACAGTCTTTGCATAAAATGGATCGGTTTCATCATATTGTACTAAATCTTCACTGTAATAATTTAAACCTATGAAATCAATATTTTGATTGATATTTCTCAAATCATCCTTTTCAATAGGCATTTTTATTTTCATTTGTTTTTCAATCAGACTTGGATAAGTCCCTTTAATAATAGGTGAAATAAATATATCTGTTTGACTGGCCTTAATTATTTCAGCAGCAAGGATATCTTTTTCATTTTTAGTACTGGGTTGTGGATAAATAGCATTTATTGTAATTCCAATTTGTCCAACGGTATTCATCTTTCTAAACTCTTGCACAGCCAATCCATGAGCTAAATTTAAATGATGTGCACAAATAAATGCTTCATTAAGATTTCTATGGCCTGGAGCATGTCTGCCTTCAAAATGGCTCACAAAACTTGAGCAAAAAGGTTCATTTAAAGTAATCCAATTCTTTACTTCTTTTGAGAACTCTTTAAAACAAAATGCAGCATAATCTCTAAAAGCATAAACACATTCTCTATTTGTCCAATCACCCAATGCAATTGGTAAATCCCAATGATAAAGAGTAACAAATGGAGTGATATCATTATCAATTAATTCTTGTAATAAATTGTGATAATAATTTACCCCTTCACTATTTACTTCACCAGTTCCATTTGGAAATATTCTTGACCAAGCAATTGAAAAGCGATAAGAAGAAAAACCAAGTTCTTTCAAGATTGCTATGTCTTCTTTATATTTATGGTATGAATTGCAAGCAATATCTCCATTGTGATCATTATATATATTGCCTTTTATATGCGAAAATTCATCCCAAATAGTCTTTCCTCTCTTACCTTCATTTACAGCACCTTCGATTTGATAGGCAGCAGTTGCGCACCCAAATAAAAAATCTTTTTTAAAAACTAAATCATTCAATGTTAAATCCTTTTCTCTATATTTATCTTTTGATTTGATAAACTAATAAATTTAGGATTTTTTAATACACCATCATATTGAACATTTAATTCTGAATTCAAACATAAAACTGTAATAGTACCTACTAAAACACCATATTGATTATAGACCTTTTTAATTCGTTTTGCACCTTCTACAAAATGAGATAACTTGATTGTTAAATCCTTTTCAAATTCATAATCAGGCCTATCATCTCGATAACCAACAAGTAAAATAGAGTTTTCTCTTAACAAAAGAGGCATTGAAAAATAATCATATTTCTCTTTAATCCAAGTATTACCAACATATTCTTTATCAGTTAATATATTATACCACAATCCTTTGGGTAGATAATAATCAACCTCACCTGTTTCTTTAAATATAGGAGCTACTAAAAGGCTATCACCCAATAAATATTGCTTATCTAGATAATCAACTGCTCGATCCCCTTCAAATTCTAAAAACATTGCTCTTAACATAGGAAAGCCTTGCTCGTGAGCTTCAACTGCATGAGAATATAATTGAGGCATCAATAAACATTTCAAATTTGAAAACTTCTTTAATACCAAAGATGCTTCATCGTCGAACAACCAAGGTACTCTGTATGATGAAGATCCATGTAGTCTACTATGAGAACAAAGAAGTCCAAACTGACACCATCTCTTATAAATATCAGCTGAGGCTGTACTTTCAAAACCACCTATATCATTACTCCAATACCCAAAACCAGAGCAAGAAAGGGATAACCCACTTCTTAATGTTTCTGCCATAGAAGGATATGTTGCGCTACAATCGCCACCCCAATGTACAGGAAAAGCTTGGCTTCCTACAGTTGCACTTCTAGCAAATAAAACAGCTTCACCTTCACCTTTGACTTCTTTCAATAAATCAAAAACTGCTTTGTTATAAAGATATGTATAATAATTGTGCATACTTACAGTATCACTATTATCAAAATAACTGATGTTACGAACTGGGATTCTCTCTCCAAAGTCAGTTTTGAAACAATCGACTCCCATATCTAATAAACTCTTAAGCTTTTCTTTATACCACTTTGTTGCATCAGGATTAGTAAAATCAACTAAAGCCATACCTGCTTGCCACATATCAGTTTGCCAAATATCACCATTTGTTTTTGAAACAAAATATCCAAGTTTTTGCCCTTCATCAAAAAGGTACGATTTTTGAGCAATATATGGATTAATCCAAACACATATCTTCAAATTTTTATTATGATATCTATCTAACATTTTTTTAGGATGTGGAAAGGTCTCTGGATCCCATGTAAAATTACACCATTCAACGCCTTTCATCCAATAACAATCAAAATGAAATACACTCAATGGAATTTCACGTTCTTTCATTCCATCAATGAAATATGAAGTAGTTTTTTCATCGTAATTCGTTGTAAAAGAAGTTGTTAACCACAACCCAAAAGACCAAGCAGGAGGAAGTGAAGGATAGCCAGTTAATTGACAATATTTCCCAATAACTTTTTTATTTGAATCTTCACTAATTATATAATATTCCAATTTCTCTCCACTTAAAGAGAATTGAACTTGTTCAACCTTTTCACTGGCAATTTCGAAAGATACATCTTTAGGCGAATTAACAAAAACTCCATAACCTTTATTAGAAATATAAAATGGAATATTTTTATAAGCCTGTTGGCTAGATGTTCCCCCATCTTCATTCCATATTTCCACATTTTGTCCATTTTTTACAAAAGGTGTGAACCTTTCTCCTAACCCATACAAAGTCTCATCAATATCAATTGATAATGATTCAACAGTATAAGTATTCTTACTAATTCGTTCTTGAAAATGTGCTTCAGATTTTTTCTCCGAAGAAGTTAATAATGTATTATTTCTATAGTATTTTATATTCCAATCATTAGGTTTTTTAGAAATTTCTGCTCTCAAATCTCCACTCGAAAAAATTAGCAAATCTTCGGTTTCATTAAAAGATATTTTTGTATTGGTTTTATTTAATTTAAAAGTAGGCAAAGTTTCTTTTTGCCCTTCAAAATGAGTTAACTTAACACCAATAACATCATCTAAAGGAGAAAAAAACTTCACCTTTAAAACGGCTGTATTCAAAATAGAACCACGATCTTCTACGTGTTTGCTACAAGCATAGACATATAAATTTTCACCATCAAAAGTATGATCAAAATACTCTATACAAAATAAAGGAGAATATTCCTCTTTGATTAACCAAAAACCATTTGTAAATTTCATATATTATCCTTTCACAGCTCCAGCTGATACTCCTCCAACTATATATTTCTGTCCAAAAATAAATACAAGTAATACAGGTACAATTGTAAGTACAATATCTGCACAAACAAGATTCCATGAATTCTCAAAAGCTCCAAAAAAATTATATACAGCCAAAGTCATTGGCCACTTTTTTGAATTATTTAAATAATATAATGGCATTGTGAAATCATTCCATACTGCCATCATGTTCAATACAGCTAATGTTGATGCAATAGGTTTTAATAAAGGTATTATTATCTTAGTAAACAACTGTAATGGAGAGCAACCATCAAGTATAGCAGCTTCATCTAGTTCTTTTGGAATCGTAGCAATAAAACCATATGCTATAAATAAACTTAATGGAATATTAACAGCAGAATAGATTAAAATGATTCCAATTCTTGTATTCATTAAGTTCAAAAACTGCATTACTTTAAATAACGAAACATTATTTATAGGCATTGCAAGACCTGTTATAATAAAATAATAAAAAACCTTGTTTATTCCTTTTGTATTTCTTGAAATAACAAAAGCTGCAGCTAAAACACAAATTACAATAATACATACACTAACTACTGAATATAATAAACTATTATTAAAAGAAGTAAATAATTTCCCTTTTTCAATTACTGTTGCATAATTTTCAAAATGAAAAGATGAAGGAAAATTTATTGACATTCTATTAGATTCTGTACTGGTCTTAAATGAATTAATTAATACTACATAAAATGGAATAACTACAATTAACACAAGAATAAATGAAAATATATTTAAAAGAATATGTCTAAACTTTTTCAAAAATGGTAAATTCATCACATTTTCACCTCTTTATTTTCCATTGATTTTATAATAAAATAAATCAAGGATAGTAAGATAACAAACAATACTGTCGAAAGTGTTGTTCCCATGGCCAAATCACCTTTTGAAAACTCTTTATATACTGCAGTATTTATAACTCCTGTAGCATTTCCAGGACCGCCATTTGTAAGTGCATATATCATATCAAATACCCTAAGACCATATGTTAAATTAAGTATTGTAATATTAACTAAAACTGGTAATAACAAAGGTAATGTTATTTTTGTAAATTTCTGATAAAAATTTGCTCCATCTATTTCTGCAGCTTCATAAAAAGTAGGAGAAATAGAAATTAATCCAGCTATTATGACAACCATTATATATCCAACACCCTTCCACACATCAACGACCATTACTGTTGAAAATACAATATTTAAATCTGTTAACCAATTTCGTGATAGATTTTCCAGCCCAATAGAATTGAGAAAGTTATTTAAAAATCCTCTTGTGGGGTGTAACATACTTCTAAAAACTAAACCTACAACTAAATATGACAATACTTGGGGAGAAAAAAACACCATTCTTTGAAAATTTTTAGCTCTAATAAAACGTTGAGTTAAAAGTAAAGCAATCAAACAACCCAGTACTGTTTTAGCAATAGTTGTGATTATTGTAAAATATAAAGTATTACCTATATATTGGGTATATTCTGTAGATAATACACGCTTATAGTTTTCTAACCCTACAAAATTTAAATCATTAAAATATATATTCCAATCAGTAAAAGATAAAAATATTCCTAAGAGTCCTGGTAAGAAAAAGAAAACAAAATACAATAAAACTGCACCAATTGCAAAATACCAAGGATATTTTATATTATTATTCATTTTTAACTCCTCATGAAATAGAAAAAGTGTTTGAAACCAAACACTTTTTCTAATAATACTTACTACTTAACCCAACCTGGATCGCGTTGTAATTTTGCTTGATTGTTTCTTCTATTCATTATTATGTTTAAAACATCTTCAGGAGTGCTTGCTCCTATAAACATAGCTTCAAGATCTTTACCGATATCCATCCATTGGTTGTCAATATAATTAACTGATGTTTGAACAACACGAGCTTTTTTAAGACTATTTATATAAGCATTTTCATCAGCTTTAAATCTTGTAGGAATTTCTGGCCAACATAAAGCATTTAAATCTGGTTGTCCTTCAAATCTCTTTTCAAGATTTTCTTTTCTTGCTAAGAAAGCAAAGAACAGTTTTGCTTCTTCTGTATATTTACTACTCTTATTTATAAAATATGCATTACTTGCTGGATTAACACCTATAATTTGGTTATCACCAAATGGAATAACAAACTGACCTAGATTATTACTATCAAAATCTGGATATTCTGCAGTTACTTGGTTCTTCCAACCAAGTTCAGCAATTGTCATTGCACAAGAACCACTTGCAATAGCTTCAGGAGCATTTTCCCAAGCATTACTTAAATAATCTGTTCCATAATATCCTAATTGTGCAAATTCATTAACTTGTTTTATTATAGTTAATAAGGCAGGGATATCATCTAAATCTTTTTCATTTGCATTTAATTCATCATATAAATTTGGATCTGATTGAAGATAGAGGCCTCCTGTTTCAAACAATGGTAAAACTTGATGCCAACCATTTGTAGTACATTCATAAATTGGAGTTATTCCATTATCTAAGATAGTTTGACAAACTTCTTTAAATTCATCATATGTTGTAGGAGCAGATAATCCTAATTTATCAAAAATAACTTTATTATAAACAACAAACCACATTTTAGGACCAGGGAAAGTTATTCCATAGGCTTTTTTATTATCTGAAACAGCTAATACAGCTTCATCAGACATTCTATTCATCCATTCTTCATCTGTTAACTCAATACAATACTGAGACATTTTAGTACTTGATGCTAAATCAATTGGAGTATCTACACAAATAATATCAGGGGCTTCTCCAGAATCCAATTTTACTTTAATTAAATCTCTCCACTGTGCATCAGGTGAAATTTGAAAATCAATTTTAATTCCGGTTTCACTTTCAAATTCCTTTGCCAAATCTTGGACAATACCAGTGTTAGGAAGTCCACTTTGATGACTACCAAATGTTAAAGTAACAGGTTTTGATACTTCTTTCTCTGCGGTTCCATTAGCAAACAAACTTGTTAATAATACAAGAGAAAAACAAATAATGGTTACAATTTTTTTCATAAAATCTCCTTTTATATTAAAAAGAACCAAATAAATAAATATATTTTCTTTTTAATACATGAGTAAATTAACATGGTTATATTACCACCGCCATGGATAAATTTGAAATAAGAAATGCATTTTTTTGAACAAAACTGGAATAATACAAAAGGGACTTCAATTAATGAACAATTAATTCAAATTATATTATTTACTATTCAAGCTTAATAAATGTACTTAAATTTTTTATTAGAGCAAAGGAGATATCTAACTTTATAATCAATTTAAGCATTAAATTTGTATAAATAGTCTAAGAATAAATAAAATATAAACTGAGATTTTTTTCTAAATATCAAATCGAGTAGGAGGGTTCCTCGCGGAACCGTCCTCTCACACCACCACGGCATACCGTTCGGTACCGGGCGGTTCAACTAAATGACGATACTATATTCAGTAACCACAACAATCATATTCATATAGTTTCCAATATTCTTCTTTTTCATGCTCTTTTACTAAATGTAAATAATATAATTCTTCTCTATCTTTTTCCATTCTTTTAGTATGTAGTTTAAGATATTGTTGTTTGAAATCTTTTAGTTTCATTTCTTCATGCATTATTTTATTTGTAATAAGTGTACCCATGATTTTTGACATTTTCCAATAAGACCTACTACTAAGCCCTTTTTGTCTTTGTATCTTATATTCTTCTACTTTGAGTTTTCTTAGTTGCTTTTTCCTATTTGTTTTTGTTTTCCATAGTTTATAGGCATACTGTCTTACTCTTCTTCTGACCCATGGTAAAAAGTCCTTTGTTAACCATCGATTAATTTTTGTTCTTGCAAAATATGCTATCCATCCGGTAATTGAACTATTAAGTTCTTCTATTACTTTCCATAGTGATACACCCCTGTTTCTTTTGGTTATCTCTTTTACTTTGGTTTTTAATTTTTCTATTGCTTTCTCCTTTGGAACGCAATGTCCTAATTTTCCATTTCTTAGATATCCATAGGAAACAAAAGTTACTCCTAAGTTGCTCGATTCTTTTGCTAAACCAACATAAGTTTTATCTTTGTTAACTGTTAATTTCAACTTGTTTTCTAAAAACTTTATAGCATTATCCTTAACTCTTTCTGCTGCCATCATAGATTTTACAAATATCTTTGTGTCGTCTGCAAATCGAGTAAACCGTATTTGCTTAGATTCAAGCTTTTTATCAAATGGTGTTAGGTATATATTTGCAAGTATTGGCGATAATGGCCCACCTTGCATTGTACTTTCCTTTGACTTGGTTACTTTATTGTTTTCCATGATGCCGGATTTTAAATAATCAAATATCAGTCTTCTGATATCTTTATCCGTTAAGGTTTTGTCAATCATACCGATAAGTTTGTCATGGTTTATTGTGTCAAAATATTTCGATAGGTCTATGTCTACCACATATTTATAGCCATCGGCTATATAT
>RZYO01000089.1 GCA_009930325.1 Spirochaetia bacterium
TTCTAAACCAACCAAATTTCAAGAAGAAATTATCAAACAATTCAAGATAAATTGGCCACTTTAGTCAAACCATGTAAAACTCTGGGGGGAATTTGGGTATTATGTATATTTATTTAGTCAATATAAGTTTAAAGGAGCTTTTTAAATATTATTGGAATTTGAGTACTTAAAAAAATATAATGATTTATATTTAATTAATTTTGGTTATATATTTACAAAAAAAATGGTTTGATTTTTACATCAAACCAAAAGGATAGAGTATATATTAATTAATCTTTTGCAATACCTTTAATAAAGGTTCTGACCAAGAATGTTGTTCCTTTGTTGCACCAATACTTCTTATTTTTTTCAATCTATAACGAACTAAGCTATCACTTTTTTTCTTTAATAGAGAATTTAAATCTTTATTTATTGTTTTTTTAATTTCGTTTGCACTAAATACTGGATCAACATGTGCTCCATCTTTATCTTCTTTAATTATTCCATGGATAATTTCCATTTCTAATAAATCTTGAGCAGTCATTTTCATAATAGTTGCTGCTTCTTCTGCTTTTGATGGATCATGCATTAAAATGGAGGCAAAGCCTTCAGGTGTAATTACAGAATATACAGCATTTTCTAATAAATATAATTTATCACCAACCCCAATTCCTAATGCACCACCACTGCCGCCTTCGCCAATTATAAAACTAATTATTGGGACACCTATTGTAGCAAATTCTTTCAAATTTGTTGCAATTGCTTCTCCAATGCCTCTTTCTTCTGAACCTAATCCAGGATAAGCCCCAGGGGTATCAATAAAACTAATAATAGGTCTGTTAAATCTTTCGGCTTGTTTTGCCAATCTTAGTGCTTTTCTATAACCTTCGGGATGACTCATTCCATAATTAACATCAATATTTTCTTTAAGATTTGACCCTTTTCTATTACCAATGATAGTAACAGCTCGTCCATCAATTAATCCAATACCACCTAACATCGCTTTATCATCTCCGTAAAGACGGTCACCGCAAAGTGGCATAAAATCATCACAGATTAATTTAATATAGTCTTCAACACCAGGTCTATTAATGTTTCTTGATAATTTTACACATTCCCAAGGGGTTCTTTTATTTGTATATTTATCAACTCTATTAAGTCTTTCTTTCATTTCTTTTAATTCAATTTTACTCATATTAATTTACCTTATGTGTTTTTATTAAGTAAGAAAGAGTCTTTTTCAAATCTTTTCTTTCAATAATCGCATCTACAAATCCATGATCTTTTTGAAATTCAGCAGTTTGAAATCCATCAGGAAGTTTTTCACCTATAGTCCCTTGAATTACTCTAGGTCCGGCAAAGCCAATTAAGGCTTTAGGTTCACTTAATATGACGTCTCCCAACATTGCAAAAGAAGCACTTACACCACCTGTTGTTGGATGAGTTAAAACAATAAATAAAGGAACTTTACATTTATTCATTAAGGCCACAGCTGCACTAGTTTTTGCCATTTGCATTAGTGAAAAAATTCCTTCTTGCATTCTAGCTCCACCACTAGCACTAAAAATAATAACAGGGGTATCATTAAGAGCTCCATCTATCATTGTTTTAGTTATTTTTTCACCAACAAGAGCTCCCATTGAACCCCCCATAAAATCAAATGACATAATTCCAAGATAAACATTTTCACCATTTATTTTTGATTTACCTGTTACAACAGCATCTTTTAAATTAGATTTATCTTTATGTTGTTTTAATTTCTCTTCATAGCCGTCTAGTTCTAATGGATTTATTGATTCTAAATCGCCATCTATTTCAACAAAAGTATTTTCGTCACAAATTAGTTTTATCCTATCTGCTGTATTTAATCTAAAATGATAACTACAATTAGGACAAACTTGGAAGTTTTCTTTTAATGTTTTTTTATCAAATTCTTCATGACATTCAGGACATTGTATTGTTTTTCCCATTTATAAATCCTTCTCAATTTCTTTGTAAAGGGATGTATCAAATTTTCCACTTACAAATTTTTTATTTTTTAAAATTGTCAGTATTATTTCTTTGTTTGTTTTAATTCCACTTATCTCTAATTCACTTAAACAACTAATCATTGTCTTAATACTTTCTTGTCGATTTTTTGTATAAACAATTATTTTTGCTAACATTGAATCATAATAAGGAGATACGTTATAACCTGAGTATATATGAGTATCTACACGTACACTCGGTCCTAAAGGTGGTATGAAATTTGTGATTTTTCCACAGGATAATGCATTTATTCTGATTTCCATTGAATGGTTTCTTAAAGAAGGATTTTCTTTCATTACAGAAGAAGATCGATTATCACTTATTAGAACCATTTCTTTAATAATATCAATGGATGAAACAAATTCGCTTACAGGATGTTCTACCTGTACTCTTGCATTAACTTCCATAAAATAACAATTTTCATCTTCAAGGAGAAATTCTATTGTTCCAGCACCTTTGTATTTTAATAATTGAAATAATTTTATTGAAGAAGTCTTAAGTTTTTCTCTTAATGAAGGACTAACTACATTTGAAGGACTTTCTTCAATTAATTTCTGGTGGTTTTTTTGAACAGAACAATCTCTTTCTCCTAAAAAGATTACATTTTCACCATCTGAAAGTAGTTGAATTTCTATATGTCTAGGATGAGTTAAAAATTTTTCAACATGAATTGCAGGGTTTGCAAAAAATTTATTAGCTTCCTCTCTTGCAATGTTGAAATTTGACTCAAGTTCAGAGTCACAATTTATTACTCGCATTCCTTTTCCACCACCACCAAGGGAAGCTTTTAAAATAATTGGATATCCAAGTTGATTTGCTAATGTTTTTAACTCTTCAACATTTTCCATTTCTTTAAAACTTCCAGGAGTAACCTCTAATCCTGCTTTTTTTGCTAGAATTCTTGCTTCAACTTTGTTTCCAAGCAAATTTATTGTGTCTTTATTTGGGCCAATAAATATTAAACCACTTTTTTCAACAGCTTCTACAAATGTTGCACTTTCACTTAAAAAACCAACACCGGGATGGATTGCATCACAATGAGTATAAAGAGCTGCACTAATTAAATTAGTAATATTTAAATAACTCTCAGATGCATTAGCTGATCCTATACAAATCTTTTCATCTGCCAATTTTGTCCAAAGTCCATCTTTATCAGCTGTAGAGTATACACTAACACTTTTTATAGACATTGCTCTAAGTGCTCTAATTATTCTAACAGCAATTTCTCCTCTATTAGCAATTAAAACTTTTTTAATCATAGAACTTCTACCTTAAAAAGAGGTTGGTCGTATTCAATTAAATCGCCAACATTTGCAAGTATTTCAACAATTTTACACTTACATTCGCTTTCTAATTCATTCATCATTTTCATTGCTTCTAGAATACAAAGAGTTTGTCCTTTTTCAGCAATATCTCCAATTTCAACATATACTTTTGAATCTGGAGAGGGGGCTCTATAAAATGTTCCAACAATCGGAGATTTTATAACTTTAAGATTACTGGTTTCCTTTTTTGTTTCATTTTTAGTTTCTTTCTTTTGTTCAATATAAGTTGAATTTTCTTTTTGTATAATTTCTTTTTGAGCCAAATTAGCTTTTTTACATTTTAAATGAAAATCTTTATAGGTTAATTCTAATTCCTGTATGCTGCTATTTTCAAAACGATCCAAAATTTTATCTAAATCTAATATATCCATTTTTTTCCTCATATTTTTTGATTATGTATACCTTTATATTTACATTTTATTTTTATAGTGTCAATATTGACATTTTTCTAAATAATGTAATAATAGATTATAAAGTGTTTGGAGGCTTTAATGAAAGAAAATAAAAGCATAAAAATTAGTGCTTTAGGTTCTTATTTGCCAGAGACAATTGTGACAAATGATCAACTCTCTAAAACGGTAGACACTAGTGATGAATGGATTGTCTCTCATACAGGGATAGAACAAAGAAGATATGCTAGTGACAATGAGAATGCAAGTGATTTAGCTATAAAAGCTATTAATAATATGAAAAAAGATGTAAGTGATGTTGATGCAATAATAGTTGCAACTGCAACTCCAGATTATAGAGGTTTTCCATCAACAGCATGTATTATAAGTGAAAAAATGAAATTAAAAAACGTAAATATTGCTTTTGATATAACCGCTGGTTGTACTGGATTTATTTACGCTTTGGAAAATGCTAGAGCATTAATTTGTGCAAATAGTGCAAAAAAAATTTTAGTAATTGGAACAGAAATTTTATCTCGAGTTGTAGATTTTTCTGATAGGAATACTTGTATATTATTTGCTGATGGTGCTGGCTGTGTTCTAGTTGAAGAAGGGAATAGTGTTTTTAATTCAATTCTTGGTGTAGAAAAAGCTGGAGCTGATAAATTATATATAGATAATAATTCTCATATCAAAATGGAAGGACGAGCTGTTTATAATTTTGCAGTAAAAAGAATTGTTGAAATAATAAAGAATTTAGTTGAAAAAAATAATTTAGAACTTGAAGAAATTGATTACATAGTTTCTCATCAAGCAAATATAAGAATATTGCAAGCTGCCGCAAGAAGATTGAAAATTGATGAAAAAGTCTTTTTTTCAAATGTAGATAAAGTTGCAAATACTAGTGCAGCTTCAATTCCAATTGCCTTAGATTTTTTAAATAAAGATAAAAATATTAAAGAAGGGGCTAATATTATTTTAGTTGGATTTGGTGCTGGATTAACTTATGGAGGTACTTTTTTTAAATGGACAAAGTAATAATGTGCTTTCCTGGGCAAGGGTCTCAAAAACCAAATATGGCAATTGATTTATATAATTATAGCTCAAAAGTAAAAGAATTATTTCAATTAGCAAGTGATGTATCTCATATTGATTTATATAAAATATTACTTGATGGTGATAAAGATGTTTTAAAGCAAACAGAAGTTGCACAAAATGCAATTGTTTTAGCAAGTTTAAGTTCTTATTATTTACTTTGTGAAAAAGGTTTATATCCAGTAGTGAGTGCAGGCTTTTCTCTTGGAGAAATTATGGTTCTTAGATCAAGTGAAATGATAGATGATGAAACATTATTTAACATTATTCATCAGAGAAGCAACTTGATGGATCAATTTAGTATTGAAGCTACAAAAAAATATGGCGAAATGGGTATGGCGGCTATTATAAATTTAAATAGCACTAAAATTGAAAATATTATTAAATTATCAAATTTAAAAAATATTTTTGTCGCAAATAATAACAGTGAAAATCAAGTTGTTATATCTGGAGTAAAAAAAGAAATTGAAGCGATTACTCCTTTATTAAAAGAAAATGGTGCTAGACGTGTTTTAATGTTGCAAGTTTCAGGACCTTTTCATACGCCACTGTTAAAAACGGCTGAGATTCAGTTTAAAGAGTATCTTGATAAAATAAAATTCAATGAGCCAAAATCATTTATATATAGTAATGTTACCGGATTAATTGAAAAAAATATAAAACCTTATATTTCAAAACAGATAACAAATAAAGTTCAATGGCTACCAATTATGAAAGATATTAAAAAGAATTTTGATGATAGGAAAATTATTGAAGTTGGTGTTTCAAATACATTAACAAATTTCTTTAAAACTGAAGAGATGATTTGTGAGCCTTGTGGCACTTTAGAACAAATAAAAGGATTATAATTATGGAATTAAAAAAAGCAATAATAACTGGTGGTTCTCGCGGAATTGGTTTAGCAATTATTAAGAGACTGTTAAAAGAAAATTATGAAATTTGGTATATAAGTAGAAGTCAAATTGGAGAAAATCTTGATGGGCTTTTACATTATGTAAATTGTGATATTTCAGATCATGAAAAATTAGAAGAATCATTAAAAGAAATTGTAAAGCAAGCAACAACAATAGATTTGTTGGTAAATAATGCAGGAATTACAAAAGATAATTTAATTATGAGAATGCAAATGGAAGCTTGGAATGATGTTCTTAATGTTAATTTAACCTCTGCTTTTATTACATGTAAAGTACTATCTAGGACATTTTTAAAACAAAAAAAGGGTTCGATTATAAATATTTCTTCTGTTGTTGGAGTTTCTGGAAATGCTGGTCAAGCAAATTATAGTGCGTCCAAAGCCGGTTTAATAGGTTTAACAAAGACTTTAGCTAAGGAATTTGCATCTAGATCTGTTAGAGTAAACTGTGTTGCTCCCGGTTTTATTGAAACAAGTATGAGTGATAAGTTAAGTGAAGAGCAAAAGGCTCAAATTGTTGAAAATATTCCTCTAAGTAGAATGGGAAATGTTGATGATATTGCAAATGTTGTTGCATTTTTAGCTTCTTCTGAGGCAAGTTATATTACTGGTCAAGTCTTATGTGTTGACGGTGGAATGGTTATATAATAAAGGAGAAAAAGAATGAATAAAGTAGTAATTACAGGCATGGGATGTATATCTCCTTTAGCTGATAATGTAGAAGATTTTTATAAAGCAATAAGAGCTGGGAAATGTGGAATATCAGATATTACTCTTTTTGATGTAACTGATTATCCTGTAAAGATTGCAGGAGAAATAAAAGATTTTGAAGTAACAAAAAGAGTAGATAAAAAAAGAGCGAGATCTATGGCAAGATTTTCACAATTTGCAACTTATGCTGCTCAAGAAGCTATAGAAATGGCAAATTTACAAGTAGAAGATGATAATAATATTGGAGTCTATATTGGAAATGGAATAGGTGGTTTTGAAATTGCAGAAGAAAATTTTGCAAAACTTTTAGAACGTGGACCTAGAGCAATTTCTCCTTTAACAATTCCTTTATTAATTGGCAATGAAGCTGCAGGAAATATTGCATTAATTCATAATTTAAAAGGACCTTGTCATACTATTCAAACAGCTTGTGCCTCTGCAACAGATGCAATTGGAACAGCTTTTTTAGCAATTCGCAGTGGTTTAATTGATGTAGCTATTACAGGTGGTTGTGAAGCTGCAATAACAAAATTATCACTTGCAGGATTCTCAAGATTACATGCTTTAAGTGCTTCTCATAATGATGAACCTCAAAAAGCAAGTTGTCCTTTTGATAAAAACAGAGATGGATTTACCATGGGAGAAGGTGCTGGAATATTAGTCATTGAAAGTGAGGAAAGTGCTAAAAAAAGAAATGCCAAAATTTTAGGTGAAATTCTTGGGTATGGAGCTTCTTGTGATGCTTTCCATATTACTGCTCCAAATCCTGAAGGAATTGGGGCTGCTAAAGCAATGCAAAGAGCTATAGAAATGAGTGGGTTAAAGTTAGAAGATATTGATTATATTAATGCTCATGGAACAAGTACTTTAGCTAATGATGTAATGGAAACAAATGCAATTAAAAAAGTATTTAAAGAATATGCAAAAGATATTAAAATATCTTCAACAAAATCAATGACTAGCCATTTAGTAGGTGCTGCAGGTGCAATTGAGGCTATTGTTTGTGTTAAGTCAATTGAAGAAGGTTATTATCCTGCAACTATTAATTATAATACTCCAGATGAAGAATGTGATTTAAATTATATTCCTAATGTTGGTATTGAAGCAAATATGGATTATGCATTAAGTGAATCATTAGGTTTTGGTGGTCATAATGGTGTATTAATTTTTGGAAAATATAAGGGGTAATTAATGGAAATTAAAGATATACTATTACATAGAGAACCTTTTCTCTTTGTAGATGAAATACTTGAAGCTGATGAAAAAAAAATAATTGGAAGTTATACTTATAAAGAAGATGAATATTTTTTTAAAGGACATTTTCCAAATCATCCAGTTGTCCCAGGTGTTTTACAAATTGAGTTAATGGCTCAAGTAGGTGGTGCTGGTTTGGCTTATGCCAAAATATTAGAACCAGGTCAATTATTTGTTTTAGGCTCAGTTGAAAAAGCAAAATTTAGAAAAGAAGTTAAACCTAATGACAAATGTATTGTAGAAATAGAAAACTTAAGAGTATCTAAAATTGGAATAAAGCAACAAGGTGTTGTAAAGGTAAATGGAGAGATTGTCTCTCAAGCATCATGGCTTTGCATCTTAGTTAAGGAACAATAAAAATGAGAGTTCAAGAAAAAATAATCAAGAATGTCTGTTTGACTGCACATCCAAAAGGATGCAGAGAATATGTAGAAAATGAAATATCTTTTGTAAATAAAGCAATGAAAGGTGAAATGGGTGAATTATATCAACCAATTACTGAAAAAGTGAAAAATGTTCTTATTCTTGGTTGTTCGACTGGATATGGATTGTCTTCTAGAATTGTAACTACCTTTGCAATGAAAAGTAATACAATTGGTGTTTCTTATGAAAGAGCCCCTAATGAAAAGAAATGTGCATCTCCTGGTTGGTATAATAATAAAGTTTTTGATGAATTAGCTAATGAAGAAAATTTATATTCAAAAACAGTTAATGGTGATGCTTTTTCTTATGAAGTAAAAAATGAAGTTGTTGATATAATAAAGAAAGATTTAAAAAAGATAGATTTAGTAATATATAGTGTAGCTTCTCCTTTAAGAATTGATCCTAATACTAAAGAAGTTTATAAGTCTGTTTTAAAAACTATTGGAGATGAATATACTAATTTTAATGTTGATTTAAAAACAGAAATAGTAAATAAGGTTACATTAGGTCCAGCAACAGAAGAACAAATTAGAGATACTATTAAAGTAATGGGAAGTGAAGATTGGAAATTATGGATATCTACATTAATTGAAAATGATTGTTTATCTGAAAATTGTAAAACAATAGCATATTCATATATTGGTCCTAAAATTACTTATCCTATTTATAGAGAAGGAACTATCGGAAAAGCAAAAGAAGATTTGGAAAATGGTGTTTCTGATATTGATAAGATGTTATCAAAAATAAATGGAAAAGCATATGTTTCAGTAAATAAAGCATTAGTTACTAGAGCAAGTGCTGTAATACCAATAGTTCCTTTATATATAGCTTTATTATATAAAGTTATGAAAGATAAAAATGTTCATGAAAATTGTATTGAACAAATTTATAGACTTTTCAGTGACAAATTACCTAATTTATCAGTTGATGAAAAAGGTAGGATACGTCTTGATGATTTTGAAATGAGAGATGATATTCAAAATGAAATTGAAAAGCTTTGGAAGACTCTTAATGAAGATGAAAAATTAGTTATAGGAGATTTAGAATCTTTTAAAAATGATTATTCAAAACTTCATGGCTTTGGCTACAAAAATATCGATTACTCAGAAGATGTAGATCTAGAAAGACCTTAAATTTATATTGAGGTGTGTTGACGCAAACACTTTTTAGATAGATTTTATATGAGTACATAGGAGTAGTGATTTATCACTATTCCTATTGTTTTTCCCCCTTATTAAACATCAAAAAATAATATTTGTTGAAAATTCGATGATTCAGTATTATAATTTATAAAAAACATAAGTATAATTTGGGAAGAATTAGTGGATAAAAAATTAAAAAATTTAGTAGATATTGCAGTAAATGAATTTAATTATATTTTAGATGTTAATTTAACTAATAAAATAATTGAACAAGTAGCTTCTCATATTCCGCAAATCCCGGAATCAATTACTTATGAAACTTATATGACTACATTTGGTAGTAATGTTCCCTTTATTGATAAAGAAAAAGCTTTTTCGTTTATTAAATATATTATTAATACAAAAGAAAACAAAAAGTATGAAACACAAGTTGTTGAATTACGTTTTGAAAATTATGTAAATAAAACCAAATTTGATTGGTCTTCAATAAAATGTATTTTTGAAGAATTGAATAATGAATTACATGCTTATATTATTTCAAAAGATATAACAGTTGAGAAAGAAAATGAGATTAAGGTAATTAGAAATTCACAAAGAGATCCGCTTTCTGGTTTGATAAATAGATTTGGCTATAATTTATTAGCAAATCAAGCGTTATTAGAAGCCGCTTATAATAATAAAAAATTAGCATTCTTTTTTTTAGATATTGATGATTTTAAAAAAGTAAATGACACTTATGGACACTTAGAAGGAGATAGAATTCTTTTAAAAGTCTCAAATGTATTAATCAATACATTTAAAGAGTCTGATATTATATGTCGTTATGGTGGTGATGAATTCCTTGCTTTATTACCAAATCCTAAAAATATAGAAGAAATTAAAAAAAGAGCTGATCTTATTTGCAAAGAAATAGCAAATATAAAGCTTCCAACAAATGAAGTAAATATTTCTTGTTCAGTTGGAGTTTCTATATACCCAATAAATTCAGTTGATATGGTGGAATTAGTAAATTTAGCAGATATTGCTTTGTACTATGCAAAAAGAATAGGGAAAAATTGCTATTGTATCTATGATGAAAATAATAAAGATATGAGAATTTCGAATAGCGAAATAAAAGAACAATCAAAATTACTAACGCAAAATAAATTCTTTGAATTGGTATTAAATGAAGTTTCTAAAGGTGTTTTAATTACAGATGCAGCATCGTATGAAATAATATATGCCAATGACGAATTTAAAAGGCTTTTTAATATTTCCTTAAATACAAAAATTACTGGAAGAAAATGTTTTGAAGTTTTATATGATTTTACTGGCCCTTGTCATGATTGTTATTTTAAGGGACAACATTTAGATTTTGAAAAAATAAATTGTTGTGGAAAACCTTTAACTAACAAAACAAGAATGATAGAGTGGGAAGACCAAACAGCTTATATAAATTTTTTTCAAGAATCATAAATTATTAATATATAGATATTGTTTTGAAATGGAAATTTTTATGTTTATTATATAAAAAGATACGAAATAGAGAATAACTATCACTTAAGAAAATAAAAAAGGTGGAAAGTATGGAGTTGAAACAAGAAGTTAGCTTCTTTGGGGTATTTTCTTTAGCTACAGGATCTATGATAAGCTCAGGTATCTTTATATTACCGGCTCTTGCTTTTTCATATGGGGGACCATCTTCTTCTCTTGCTTATTTATTAGCAGGGATATTAGCTTTGATTGGAGTTCAATCAATTATAGAATTATCTACAGCAATGCCAAAAGCAGGAGGTGATTATTTTTTTATTAATAGATCTTTAGGTCCACTAATAGGTACTGTTTCCGGTTTGTTGGGATGGTTAGCTATTTCATTAAAAAGTGCTTTTGCTGTTTATGGTATTTCTGAAGTAATTTTTATGTTTACGGGTTTCCCTGTTTTAATAAGTAGTGCATTAATAATCATATTTTTTATTCTTTTAAATATTATTGGAGTCAAAGAAGCAACTAGATTACAAATTGTTTTAGTTTTCTTTTTACTTTTGTTGATGATATTTTTTATTATAGTGGGTGTTCCAAAAATACAAATATCACATTTTAAACCTTTTGCTCCCAATGGGTATAATAAAATATTATATACTGCTGGTTTTGTTTTTGTATCTTTTGGTGGATTGTTAAAAGTTGCTAATATTGCTGAAGAAGTAAAGAATCCAAAAAAAAATCTTCCGTTAGGAATGATAGCCTCAGTTGTTGTTGTAACAATATTATATGCCTTTACTGTTGTAATTACGACTGGTGTTTTGTCAAGTGATGAATTTATTAATTCTTTAGCACCTATAGCTGATGCTGCTAAAAAGAGTATTGGAATGCCAGGTTATATTGCAATTACTGTAGCGGCATCTTTGGCTTTTATAACTACAGCAAATGCTGGTTTATTGGCTGCAAGTAGATATCCATTATCGCTTTCAAGAGATGGATTATTGCCTAAGTTTTTTAGAATCTCAAATAAAAAAGGCGATGTCCCAATTGTTTCAATTTTAATTACTGGCTTAATTATTTTTTCTTCTTTATTAATTAGTTTAAATAGTTTAGTTAAAGCTGCTTCAACTGTTATTTTAACAAGTTATGTTTTAACAAATATATCAGTAATAGTACTTAGAGAAAGTCAGTTGGCAAATTATAAGCCAAGTTATAAAAGTCCCTTCTACCCATATGTTCAGCTAATATCTATTACTGTTTTTACCTATTTTATCATTGATTTAGGAGCAAATTCTACAGGACTTTCTTTACTATTTTTATTTGGGTGTTTTTTAGTTTATTTATTTTATGGAAGAAAACATTTTTCAGGAGATTATGCAATTCTTCATGTTATAAAAAGAATGATGGATGAAAGGATAACTAAAGATTTTCTTGAAGACGAGTTAAGAGAAATTGTAATAAATAGAGATAATATTGAACAAGATGATTTTGATCAATTAGTAAAACAAGCTGCTGTTTTTGATATTGATTATAGCATAAATTTTGATTCATTGCTTTCAATTACAATTGAAGAAATAGCAAAGAAAATTAATTTAGACGAAGCAGAAATATATAAGAGATTTTATGATAGACAAGCTGAGCTTAACACTGCTTTAACACCTTTTATTGCAGTCCCACATATCGTTACAGATGATAATTCTGAAATGTTTTTGGTATTAGTTCGTTGTAAGGATGGAATAAAGTTTAGTGAAGAAGAAGATAGCGTAAAAGCAGCCTTTTTG
>RZYO01000090.1 GCA_009930325.1 Spirochaetia bacterium
ATCATTTTAGAGATATGATTTACCTTCAAAGTGCCGGTCTTAATCTACCCTACGTAACATTGGGATAGCTGATGACCCACACTAAATGACGAATGGCCATAATAATTGTTTAAAGCTTTATGGTATGCCCATAATGACCATACTTCTGTCTTGAAATTTCCATCAGTTAAAATCATTATACTTTCAAAAGATGTTAGTAAAGATAATGTTTGATATGTTGTTACAAATAAAAGTGGCCATTTCAATTGAGGAATAATTATATATCTTGCTCTATTAAAAAATGTTGCACCATCTACGAGAGAACTAGTCATAATATCACTTGATATTGATTCAATTGCTGATGAAAAAATTATCATTCCGAATGAGGCTCCAATATAACCATTAACTAAAACACAAAAAAGCATTGCATTTTCAGGAATAAGGTTTGAAGTTGGAAGTCCAAGTGGAGCTAAAATATGTTGATTAATTATTCCATATGGAGCATCAGCCGCAATCATTGTCCACATCAAAACATATACAACTGCTGGTGTAATACGTGGAAGAAGCCATAAGGATTTAAAAAATCCACCTATTTTTCTTGGTAAATGGTAAGCAAGAATAGATACCAATAAACCCATCCCTACATTAAAGAAACATAGAGTACATACAACATATATTATTGTTGATGAAAAAATGTTCCATGAATCTGGATGTAAAAATATTTTTATATAATTTGAAAGCCCATTAAATTTCCAATTTGAAAATCCAGTTACAGAACTCATGTTTGTAAAGGAAATCGCTATTGTTAAAATTACTGGGATGAAAAAATATAAAATTACTAGTGCTGCTGCTGGTAAAATAAACCAATAAGCAGAATTAATTTTCTTTTTTTTATTCAAAAAACTACCCTCTATAATGGACCAGTCCATAATTGGACTGGTCATTAAATATTATTATTTAATAATTATTTGATCTTCTAATTCAAGTTTCATAACTTTTATAGCATCTGTTGCAGCTTGTTCTGGAGTTTTTTCTCCTTGTTCTGCTGATACTAAGTTATCCCAGAAACTATCGAACCAAATACCATACATAGGATGATTAGGTTGGAAAATGTTATTATCTAATAAATATCCTGTTGAACTTAAGAATTCACTATCTAAATATGGAGCATAAGTGTCTTGAGAATTTAAGATACCTAAGTGACCACTTTCTACAGCATGTCTTGTATTTCTTTCAGTTGTTGACATTAATGAAATTAAACGTTCAGCTAATTCTTGGTCTTTGACTCCACTAGCAGATTCTGAAGAGATTAGATATACAAGAGGGTGTGATAAAGTTGTTCCTTTAACTCCTTCAATTCCACTTGGTTCATAACCATATCCAATGTTTTCAAATAGAGTTTTTTCTCCACCTTCAACATAGTTTTTAGCCCAGTCAGCCCACATCCAAGTTCCACCGTTAAAGAATAATGCTTTGTTATTTGATACTACATCATGCCAAATGTTCCATTCTGTTCCAATGTATGAAGAAGGAGTAACACCTTTTTCAACACAATCTCTTTGGAATTGATATGCTTTAACTAATGCATCTTTATCAATAACAAGTTTATCTGAATCTTTATCATAATATTGACCACCAAAAGCTACATATACTTGTAAAAAGTCTCCGCCTTTCTTAGGTCTATGCCAGAAACCATAACCAGGTTCTACAACACCTTTTTCTACTGCTTCACTAGCTGTGTCAAGTAAATCATAAAGTGTAAAAGATCCATCAGCCATTTTTGCTGGTAAGTCAGCAATTTCTTGATCACTCCAGCCCATTTCTTTTAATAAAGTTTTATTAAAATACATTGGTCTAGCTTCTGTATCTTGTGGTACACCCCAAATTTTACCTTGCCATGAAGCACTATTCCATAAACTTTCTTTTATGTCAGCAAATTCTGGTGAAAAACTTTTTACTTCACTAATGCTTGATGCTAAAGGTTCAATGTAACCTGCAGCACCCCAAGTTGCGATATCTTCGTGACCTGAAATGATTATTAAAGGAGCTTTTCCTGAATCAGCAGCTAGTGCATATTTCTTTTTGAATCCACCCCAATCTCCTCCGTCGATATAAGGTTTTGCAACTACTGTAATATCACTGCCTTCAGCTGCAAGTTCTTTATTTAAGTCCTCTGCTGCCTCTAAAGCTAGATCAGCTCTCCAATGGTTTGTATCACCTTCTCTAGTCCAAACATCTATTGTAACTGTTCTAGGACCTTTCTCTTTTTGTCCATTTGCAAACACATTTGGTAAAACCATTAAAGTAGCAAATAATAAAATTAAGATTTTTTTATGCATATTATCCTCCTTTATGCAAAATAAAAACAATCGTTTGCATTATTCTTGCACTTAGTTTATACTATTGTCAAGGATTATTTATTGAGGAGACCTATTTTGAACTTAAAAGAATTATCTGAGAAGATTGAAGTTTCAGCTTCAACCATTTCAAGAGTACTTAATGACAAACCCGGAATTAGTGAAGCAACAAGAGCAAAAGTACTTGAGGCTATTGAAAAAGAACATTTTACATTAAATTTTGCAGCTAGAAATTTGGTAAAAGCTGAATCTAGATTTATTGGAATTATTTCTAGAAAAAGAACGTCTGTTGAAGATGTAATCTTTTTTCACCATTCGATAAATCAATTTCAAGAAATATTATTACAAAATAATTATTTCTGTGTCCCAATTGCTTATTATGATGATAAAGGAATTGATTTTGGTAATGCCCCTCTATCTCCAAATGATTATGCTGGATTTATTATTAGAGGGCAATCAATTCCTCAAAAAGAAATATTGTCTGTAAAAAAATTTGGTAAACCATTCATTTTATTAGAAAATTCTTTATATGAAACTAAGGTAAATTGTGTTGTATGTAATGATGCAGAACTAGAATATGAATTAACTAAAATTTTAATTAATAAAGGGCATAAAAGAATTGTACATGTTACAGGCCCTGATTATTGGTATAATAATAAAGAAAGAATAAAAGGATACAGTAATGCAATGAATGAAGCAGCTTTAGAAAAAGAAATAATATGCATGGAAGATACTGTCTTATCTACTGGAAGAAAAACTTTCGAATTATTGAATATTGATGAAGAGACAAATATTGGAGTAAGTTTTGTAAACGATGCGATGGCAATCGGTTTTATAAAAGAAGCAAATGATAATAATATAAAAATTGGTGAAAATATTAGTGTTGTTGGTTTTGATGATATCCCTTGGGCAAGTCTAACAACACCTCCTCTGACTACTGCTAGAATTGAAATTGATGATATGGGGAAGTTAGCTTCAATGAGATTGTTAGATATGATTTCTAATTCGAATAATACAAAAACTGTAAAAAGTATAGTTGATGGGAAAATAATAATTAGAAATACAACTTAATTAATAAAAATAAAAAAAATCGGAGGGTATATATTTTTTAATTATAATATTTATTAAATAGGTAAGGGTAATTAGTCGTGATACTGAAGAGGTTGTATTTTTTACAAAAAATGAAATCTTTTTCATTGTCAACAGTCCATACAAAAAGTGGTATATTTGTTTTAATTAATTTAAAATAAAGACTGTCATTTAATAATTTAAAATTTAGATTTATTCCAAAAATATTTAATTTACTAATTTTGTTAATTACTGAATCTATTTTTAATAAATCTTCTCTTTCTAAGTTATAGATGATTTTTAAGTTTTTATTACAACTTAATAACATTTTTACTTCATTATCATGACAACCAGAAATAACGCATTTATCAATAAAATGATTTTCTTCTATTTTTTTTGCAAGGAGTTTCGCTGCATTAATAGTTTTAAGATCAAAATTAATTGAAAAATTATTTGTTTTTGCGAAGTTAAAGATGTAATCAATTTTAAGAAGATTTTGATTCAAATTAATTAAATCTTCAAAGGATGTTTGCTCTATTAGTTGATTATCTATTTTGTAATCATGATAAAGTACTAAGACATTATCTTTAGTAATTCTTACATCAACTTCTATGTATTTAGCATTACTATCTATGCAACTATTTAGGTATTCAACTGAATTCTCTTTATTATCGTTAGCCCCGCTATGAATAGTTAAAATTGTTTGCAACTCAATTCCTCTTTATAATTTTTAAACTATTTAAGATTATATAGATAAAAATGAAATAGTAAAGAAAATAAGTATTAAGAAAGTAGAATAAATTAAGTGAGTATAATAAGTATAAAAATATATTGTTAAAATTTTGAATTTATATATATATCAAATTTAAATATGATTTTTTGATATATACTTTACTAAAAATTAGTAATTAAAAATAATAAGTGGAATTTTATTATTTTTAATGCTATATTAATTGTTAATAAAACAAAGAAAAGAAGGTTTATTGTGACTTTAAAGGAATTATCTGAAAAAATTGATATCTCACCATCGACAATTTCTAGAGTGCTTAACGATAAACCTGGTATAAGCAAAAAAACAAGAGATAAAGTTTTTCAAGCAGTAAAAAAAGAAGGGTTTTCACCCAATTACCTAGCCAAAAATTTGGCTTTTTCTAAAGCAAAATTTATAGGTATTGTTGCTAGAAAAAGATTTCAAGATCAAGATTCTCTTTTTTTTAGTCACACATTATCTCAATTTCAAGATATATTTGTTTCAAATGGTTTTATTGTTATTCCATTATACTATAATGATGATGAAATTGATTTTGCTAATACTCCTTTATCCCCGCAAGACTTTGCAGGCTTTATTGTAAGAGGACAATCTATTCCTACAAAAACAATTTTATCAATTCAACAATATAATATTCCTTTTGTTCTTCTTGAGAATAATTTAAGGCAGACAAAAGTTAATAGTGTTATTTGTAACGATGAAGAATTAGAATATCAATTAACCAAGTTAGTTATTAATAAAGGTGTCAATAGAATTTTGCATGTTACTGGCCCTTCCTCATGGTATAATAATTTTGAGCGTATTAAAGGATATGAAAAAGCTATAAATGAAAATTCATTAAAAAGTGAAATATATTATCTTGATGATACTACTTTAGATTATGGTAAAAAAGCAATTTCTTTATTTAAATTTTCTAAAAAAGAAAAAATTGGAATTACTTTTGCAAATGATGCTATGGCTGTTGGATTTATCCATGCTTTGAGGACAACAGAGTTCTCTATACCAAAAGATTTGTATATAACAGGGTTTGATGATATTCCTTGGGCACATTTATCGAATCCTCCATTGACTACTGCAAAAATTGCGGTTGCTCAAATGGGAAGACTTGCTGCAAACCGATTAGTAGAATTGATAAATAGTAATGAAAAAAATAGTAATCCCATTACTATTATTGTTTCAGGAGAAATAGTAATCCGTGAGTCTTGTTAATTAACAAATGCTTAATTTTTCTTATTTTATAAAATAAATAATATTCCTTTTTGAAAAGAAAAGAGAATATTTTTTTTGATCATTTTTTTTTGCAAATTTTATGCAACCGATTATAAAAATTATAAAAGTTATTTAATAAATTATGTTAATAAAGTAATTAATATTTTAATTTGATACAATATAATTATTTGTAATATAAGTAATTATTATATTACTTTATACAATTTATATTTGGAAAAATAATGCAAAATAATTTCAATGATTTTCTTGACAATTACAAAATACGCTTTATGCTAGTAAAAGAGGTAAAAATGTTTCATTGAAATTTTGATGAAACTTTTAAAAAACAAAACAAAATTTTGAAATAGAAATATATATTTTGATTTTCAAAATGAGGAGGATTATATGAAAAGGATAATTGCAGTATTAAGTGTTGCTGTTTTAGCAATTTCTTCTGTAATGGCAAATGGTACTAATGAGAATACCCCATCGGTAAAAGAATACAAAACTTTAAACATGTATACTGCCCTTGATGCTGAAGAAGCAAAGTATTATATAGATGCTTTTGAAGCTGAAACTGGAATAAAAGTAAATTTTGTAAGAATGAGTGCTGGAGAAGTTGCGATTAGAATTGAAGCAGAGAAGAACAACCCTCAAGCTTCTGTTTGGTATGGTGGTTCAAGCACAGATCATATAAGTGCTTCTGCAAAAAATTTATTAGAATCATATAAACCAAATATTGATTTTACATTAGCAGATAATCTTCATGCTAGTGATAATAGCTGGAATGGTTTTTATACCGGGGCTATTGCATTTGTAACAAATACTAATTTTTTAAAAGAAAATAATATTGAAGCACCTACTTCTTGGCAAGATTTATTAAATCCTGTATTTAAAGGTCAAATTGAAATGGCTTATCCTTATACATCAGGAACAGCTTATACAACATTTGGTACAATTATTGAATTAAAAGGTCTTGATGGGGCCTTAGAATATTGGAAAGAATTCGATAAAAATGTTCATCAATATACAAAGTCAGGAACTGCTTGTATTGCACGTGCTGGCTTAGGAGAATGTGCTGTTGGTATTGGTTTCTCTCACGATATTTTATCTAAAGGAATTAAGCAAGGTTATCCATTAGTAATGACATTCCCTAAAGAAGGAACTGGTTATGAAGTTGGTGGCGTTTCTTTAATCAAAGGTGGAAAAGAAATGGAAGAAGCAAAAATTTTCGTAGATTGGTGTTTTAGTGTTTCTGCTCAAAATTTATTTAAAAATTACAATAGATTACCTGTAAATCCTAAAGCTGATGTTGTTGAAGGTTCAGTTAAATTAAGTGATATAAATCTTGTAGATTATGATGCTGTTCAACTTGGATTAAGCAAAAACGATAATGTTAAAGCTTGGAGAGATACTATTGGTAAATAAAGAATAGTACTTCTAATGAATAATTTGTTATGCAATTCTATTATATTTTTTTAAATAAAGTGTATAGAATTGCATTTTTTCAAAATTTTAAAAAAGGATTTATATTAAAATGAACAATAAACGTTCACAAACAATAGATGATATTAAAAAAATAGCAAGAGAACCTCTTTTGCTTGTTTCGATATTAGTTATATTTTATCTTCTAATTGTATTTGTAATTTTCCCAATATTCCAAGTTTTTAAAACAAGTTTTACTTATGATGGTCAATTCAGTTTTGAAAATATTAAAGAGGTTGTTACTCAACCTTATTATATAAAACCATTAATAAATAGTTTAATACTTGGTGTATTAGTTGCTACAATTGGTACATTTTTTGGATTTGTTTTTGCTTATGCAATAACAAGAACGCCTATGAAAGGGAAAAGAATATTTCGTTTAATAGCTACATTTCCAATGGTTTCACCACCATTTGTTGTTGCTTTAGCTTGTATTTTATTATTTGGGCGTTCTGGTATATTTAGTGGATGGATTGGAAATATATATGGTTTAACTGGTTTAACAATAGTTGAGGTTATTGCCTACACTCCAACAGCTTTTTTAGCATTAGTTGGAATATTAAAAGCAATAGATCCAGCCTTAGAAGAAGCTGCATCTGATTGTGGAGCTTCAAGATTAAGAGTTTTTTCAACTATTATTTTTCCGCTTTCAACACCAGGCTTAGTTAGTGCATGGTTATTAGTATTTATTCAATCTCTCGCAGATTTTGGTAATCCAATGATTTTATCAGGAGATTTTTCAGTATTATCAGTTCAAGCTTATTTGCAAATAACTGGTATGTATGATTTAGCTAGAGGAGCAACTCTTGCTATAATGTTATTAATTCCAACAGTGCTAGCATTTTATATTCAAAGATATTTACTTTCAAAAAAATCATTTGTAACTGTTACTGGAAAACCTACAGCTTCTACCATAAAAAATTTAGAATGGTATGTGAAATTTCCAATTTATTTTTTCTGTTTTCTTTTTGCTTTTGTTGTAATTTTATTTTATGGCATGGTAATTTGGGGATCTTTTCAGAAACTCTGGGGTGTAGATTCATCTTTTACCTTAAATAACTATATTCACATGTGGGCTTCAGGGAAAGCATATATTCAAGATTCCTTTGTAATAGCTCTTATTGTTACTCCAATTACAGGTATACTTAGTATGTTTATTGCATATTTAGTTACTCGAAAACAATTTATTGGAAAGAATTTAATGGAGTTATCTGCAATGCTTACTTTTGCAGTGCCGGGAACTGTTGTTGGTATTGGTTATATTTTAGCATTTAACAATCCTAGCTTTTTAGTTCCTATCTCATTAACTGGCTCAGCTACTATTATTATTGCTCTATTAATTTTTAGAAATTTACCAGTAGGTATAAGAAATGGTATTGCAGCATTAAATCAAATTGATCCTTCGATTGAAGAAGCATCGATTGATTGTGGTGCTGATAGTGGTACAACTTTTAGAAAAATAACATTACCAATGATTACACCTGCATTGTTTTCAAGTCTTGCAAATAGCTTTGTAAGATCAATGACAGCAATTAGTGCAATTATATTTGTTGTATCAGGAAAATGGAATTTAATTACTGTAGCTATCTTAGGGTTTGTAGATAATAGCCAATATGCTCAAGCTGCAGCAATGAGTTTACTGTTAGTTTCAATAGTAGTAATAGCTTTAGGTTTAATTCAATTAGTAACTAATAAAATAGGGAAAGGTATGAACTTTTCTAATATGGAATAACAAGGAAAAAAAATGAATGAACAATTTTTAAAATTATCAGATTTAACAAAAGTATTTGGTAAACAAACTAATAAATTTACAGCAGTTGATCACATTAATCTTGATGTAAAAGAAGGAGAATTAGTTACTCTACTAGGGCCTTCTGGCTGTGGTAAAACAACAACATTAAGAATGATTGCAGGATTTCATACTCCATCAAGTGGACATGTATATATAGATAATGTTGAAATGGAGACAATTCCACCTAATAAGAGACCAACTTCAATGGTTTTTCAAAACTATGCACTTTTCCCTCATATGAGTGTTAAGCAAAATATATCTTATGGTCTGGAGTTAAGAAAATTAACAAGAAATGAAATTGATGAGAAAGTAAAAATCATGATGGATACCATAGGTTTAAGTGGTTTAGAAAATCGTCAACCAAGAGAATTATCAGGGGGACAACAACAAAGAGTGAGCCTGGCAAGAGCAATGATTCTTGAACCAAAAGTTCTATTATTTGATGAACCATTATCGAATTTAGATGCAAAATTAAGAGTATCTACAAGATTAGAAATAAGAAGAATTCAACAAAAAGTTGGGATTACTTCAGTTTATGTTACCCATGATCAAGAAGAAGCTATGACTATTTCAGATAGAATAGTAATTATGAATAATGGATTAATTCAACAAGTTGATAGTCCAAGTGAAATATATAGTCATCCAATAAATAGGTTTGTTGCAGGATTTATTGGAAAGGTAAACTTTTTAGAAGGAACCGTTGAAGATATTGAAGAAGATAAATTTGTAATCAGCACACATAATAGAATAATAAAGGCTCCTTATTGGAATAAAAAAATAAGAAAAGGAGAAAAAGTCTTATTTGTTATTCGACCAGAATCAATAATTGTTAAGGATGTAGAAAAAGACAATAAAAATATGCTTGAAGCAACAGTAATTAACGCAGTTTATTTTGGTTCTCAAATAGTATATGAAATAAAATTAGATGATAATCAAATATTAAATGTTGAAGTTGCTGATCCACAAGATAATGTTAGATACAAAAATGGAAGTAGAGTGTCTGTAGCTTTTAAACAAAATAGTCTTCATGTTTTACCTTTTGAAGAGAGGGTTGAAAATGAATAATTATTTAGTTCTTATTGGTCATATATCTAGAGATATAATGATTGATTATTTGAATGATGAAACTCGGATTGTGGGAGGAGCTGTTATATATTCAGCAGCAGTTTATAAAGCGGTTGGTTTGGATGTAAAAATTATATCAAAACTTCCAAAAACCGAAGATAAATTGAAGCTTGAATTAGAGAACAGTAAAATTAATTGGGTTATAAAAAATTCAAAAGAAATGACTTCAATAAGAAATCATTATTTTACAAAAGACAAGGAAAGACGAGAAGCAATATTGCTCTCTAAAGCAGATAGTTTTGAATTAAGTGAAATTATAGATGAAAATTCAGATATATATTGTTTAGCTGGTCTTTTTGTTGGTGAAATTTCAGATTCTGTAATTATTCCTCTTTCAAAAAAAGGGAAAGTAGCTCTTGATGCTCAATGTATTTTGAGAAAAAGTGATGAGAATGGAAATATGCTATATAATGATTGGGAAAATAAAAAGACTTTGATTCCTTATTTATCATATTTGAAAGTTGATGCTGCAGAAGCAGAGATTTTAACAGGGTTTTCAGATACTGAAAAAGCTATTAGACAACTTGGAGCTTGGGGTGCAAAAGAAGTTATGTTAACTCATAATACACAGGTTATGGTTTTATCTAATGATAAAATTTACACTAGTGCTTATACTAATTCTAATAATAGTGGAAGGACGGGAAGAGGCGATACCACATTTGCAGCTTATTTAGCTTGGAGAAAGGCCCATAGTGTAAAAGAATCTACAGACTTTGCTGCCACTTTATGTAGTATGAAAATGGAAAAACCCGGAGTATTTTCTTCAACTGTTGAAGATGTATTAATGAGAATGAAAAAGATAGATTAATATGAAAACAAAAGCTCAAATAGGTCTTAAATTATCAGATTGTAAAACAATTAAAGACCTAAGAAAAACTTTAAATAGGATTGAAAAAGCCGGTTATAATTTTGTTGAATTCCACGTTGATATGTTCCCTTTTATTTTAGGAGGGAACCTCTGTTATGACTGGCTTAATTTAGTGAAAAAAGAATTTTTATTGCATAAATTAAACTATAGCGCTCATATAGGAAGGGCCTTAGATTTAAGATCTAAGAATATAGATTTACACTATTCACTATTTAAGTCATCAATCGATGTAGCTTCGTTTTTAAATGCTAGCCCATTAGTCGTTCATTTTGAAAACAATAGTGATAACAATCTAAAAGAACTCCAATTTAAAGAATATTTAAAGAAAGGTTGTTTATATGCTCAAAAAAAGAATGTATTAATTTGTTTAGAAAATATTGAAATTGAAATAATTGAACCTGTAATAAAAGTCATTTCAGAAATAAATCTTGATAATTTGAAAATGACTTTTGATACAGGGCATGCATATTTAGCTTCGAAGTATTATAATTTTGATTTTTTAAAAACTCTTGAAACTTGTTTACCTTATATTGCTCATGTTCATTTAAATGATAATTTTGGGATATTTGAAGAAAGTAGGATAAATAATAGAGTATTATATGATTCATTAGAAGAGGGGATGAGAAGAGAACTTGCAATGGGAGATATTCATTTACCTCCATTTTTTGCACAAGTTCCTTTTAATGAAATTTTTTTATTGTTAAAAAATTATAGAGGAAAATATTTGTGTGAGTATTATACAAATTCATATATTCCGTTTGAAAGAAGCATTTGTGAAAAAGTTAGAATTGCTATTGAATCAAATTGGAAAAAATATGAGTCTTAATTCTCAAGGAAATATCTAGAAAATTATTCTAGGTATTTTTTTTTTGAAAAATATTTAAAAAAATATAAGGAAGTATGTTATATATAATAAGAAAGAAAAAGTGTTGGAGAAAAGATTGAAAATTAAAACAATTAAATTAGTGCAAAAAGTAGGGTCTCAGGAAATTTGTATGTATCCGTGTGTTATTTATGATGAAAACTATTTAATTCTTTATGATACGGGCTCTCCAAATCAAATAAACCAAATAGAAAAAGAACTTAATAAAATTGGATTTTCAATTGAGAATATTACACATGTTGTAATTTCACACCAGGATCATGACCACATTGGTTCTTTAAAACAATTAAAACTGATTAATCAAAATATAATAGTTATAGCAAGCGATATTGAAGCGCCATATATTGATGGTACTAAAGAGTCTTTAAGATTAATACAAGCCAAAGAATATAATAAAAATTTGAAAGATGAAGCTTTAGTTTTTGGGATGAATTTTGTAAAATATTTACAAACAATTGAAAATTGTGTTGTAGATCAAGTAGTTAAGGATAATGATTATATTATTCCAAAATTAAAAGTAATTAGTACTAAAGGGCATACTCCTGGGCATATATCGTTGTTTAATGAAGAGGATAATACATTAATTAGTGGGGATTCAATAGCCTTTGAAAATGATGAATTTGTTATTGCTAATCCAGAATTTACTTTAGATTTAGAAAATTGTTTAAAAAGTATTAAAAAAATAATTAAATTAAATCCCAAAAGAGTTATTTGTTATCATGGTGGAGAATGTAATAATAATATTTTATTTTTATTGAATAAGCTTGTATAAAACAAAAGGGGCCGTTGCAAAAGTCATAAATGACTAGCAGCGGTTCTTTTTTTGTCTAAATTGTTATGTTGTAAGAATTTATTTAATTTTTTTACAAAAATACACTTAACAGGTGTTTACAAAAATAGGGTGCCTATGTTATAATTACTTATCTAACAAAGAATTAAACAAAGGAAACCCTATGA
>RZYO01000246.1 GCA_009930325.1 Spirochaetia bacterium
AGCAATATTCTTAGCAAGTGAAGCATCAGATTTTGTAAATGGCCACGTATTATATGTTGATGGTGGTATCTTAGCCTATATAGGTAAACAACCTAAATAACCTAATAAAAATGAATTAATATTTTTGAAAGTATTTCAAAATAAGGAGAAGTTATGAAAAAATTTATGTTAATTGTATGCTTTGTTTTACTTAGCATTCCAATGGTTTTCGCTAATGGTGAAAAAGAAAGTAGTTCAGCTCAAAAAGAATATGTTATTAAATTAGGACATTCTTTTACAACACAAAGTCCAAGGCATCAAGCTTTATTAGATTTCAAAACATATGTTGAAGAAAAATCTAATGGACAATTAAAGGTAGAACTATACCCAGCTGGAGTTTTAGGAAAAGAAGCTGAAATGGTTGAATCTTTAAAAATGGGAAATATTGAAGCATATGTTGGTGGCCCTTTTGATGCTTTAACTGAAAAATTAAATATCATTTTAATGCCATTCTTTTTCAATTCTCAAGAAGATTTAATGAAAGTAGCTCATAGTGATTTAGGAAAAACTATCATGGATGATGCTCAAAAGAACAACATTAAAATTTTAGCTTTTGGTAATGGTGGATCTAGAAATATTACAAACAATGTAAGAGAAATCAAAAGCCCTGCAGATTTAAACGGTATAAAACTAAGAACTCCTCCAATGAAATCTATCATTGAATGTATGAAAAGTTTAGGGGCAAATCCAGTTTCAATTCCTTATGCTGATACTTATATGGCTTTAAAAACAGGAGTAGCTGATGGTCAAGAAAACCCTTTAGCAAACATTGTTGATATGAAATTCTATGAAGTACAAAAATATATGACTTATATTAACTACCAATTCCACCCAGAAGTATTAAGTATGAATCTCAATTTCTATAAAAATCTTCCTTCCGATTTACAACAAATTTGTGTAGATGGTGGTTGGGTATTTGCAGATAAATTAAATGATATTAGATCAAAAACTGATGAAGAATATTTTAATACTATTAAAGAAAGTGGTGTAAAAATTTATATGCCAACAGAGAGTGAAGTAAAATTATTTAGAGATGCTTGTGCTCCTGTATATGATTTCTTCATTAATGAAGGTTCTTTTACTAAAGAAGAATTAAATACTATGAGAGAAATAACTCAATAAAAATACAAAAAATATTAAGGCTTCATTTTGGGAAACCTAAATTGAAGCCTTAATTTGAGGTAATTATGAATAAAACAATTAAAGTTGTTGATAAAATCATTTCTTTCATACTTTCAACATTAGTTGCAATACTAGCTATTGGAATAATTTTGACAGTATTCTTAAGATATATATTTGGAATATCTTACAGTTCTTTTGAGGAATTTTTAACTATTAGCTTTGCAGCTATAGTATTTATGGGCTCAGCTTTGAGTATTAGAGAAAAACAACATATTCAAATATCATATTTTAAGGATTCACTTTCTAAAAAAAAGCAAGAAATTTTGGACATCACTATTATGGCATTTATAATATTTGTTTCAGTTGTAATAATTAACTATTCAATAAAATGGATTTCAATGGTTGGATCAATAGTTTCTCCTTCATCTGGAATACCAATGGGAGTATATTACTCTTTGGTTCCTATTTCGTTCTTCTTTACTATTTTTTACTGTGTAGTCGATATTTTAAGCCATTTTATCAAAATTAATCCTGCAAACTGTGGATATTTTGATGATTCGACAATTCCGGAGGATAACATATCATGTATTTAGCTATTATGTTCATCGCATTAATAATATTATTAGTAATTGGACTTCCTATTGCTTTTGCACTTGGCGGCTCTGGAATTTTATATATGCTTTTATCGAATCCAAGCTTTCTTATGAGTTTCCCACAAAGAATATGGAGTGGCTGTAATAGTTTTCTAATTATAGCAATGCCACTATTTATGTTAAGTGGAGAATTAATGAATCATGGAGGACTAACAAGGAGATTAATTGACTTTTCTTTACTATTAGTTCGCCCTTTTCATGGTGGCCTTGGAGAAGTAAACGTTGTTTCATCTATGGTTTTTGGAGGAATAACAGGTTCCTCTGTTGCAGATACATCTGCACTTGGAAGTATTTTGATTCCCGACATGGTAAAAAAAGGGTATTCAAAAGGATTTTCAACAGGAGTTACTGTAGCTTCATCCACAGTTGGAATGATTATACCTCCTAGTATTCCTATGTTAATGTTTGCAATGGTTAGTGGGGTAAGCGTTGGTAAATTATTTATGGCAGGATTAATCCCTGGAATTTTAATTGGAGCAACTCAATTGATAATAACATGGAGTATTTCAGCTAAAAAGGGATATCACAAATTCCAAACAAAACAAACTTTTAGTGAAAATAAAAAAGTAGCAAAAGATGGAATCTTAGCAATCTTAATGCCTATAATGATATTAATTACTGTAACAATGGGTGTTTGTACGGCAAGTGAATCTGCAGGAATTGCAGTATTATATGCCTTAATATTAGGAACCGTCATATATAAAGGGCCATTCGTCATTTAGTGTGGGTCATCAGCTATCCCAATGTTACGTAGGGTAGATCAAGACCGGCACTTTGAAGGTAAATCATATCTCTAAAATGATT
>RZYO01000091.1 GCA_009930325.1 Spirochaetia bacterium
ATATAATATGGTCATAAAGACCATTAATTTAACAAAATCATTTAATTCCTGTCACTCGCTTTAACGAACATTAGCTTATTTCATCTTTGTTCTTATTTTTGAATTGACAGAAAGCCCTAATGCTTCCTATTGCATTACTTTTCCAACGACCAACTAAATGGCAATCAAAAAGTAAAAAAATACTTCTCTTCTCTTCTCTAATATTTATGTCAAAAAACTGCTTGAAATAATCTAAAATTATTAACAAGCTTGTTGAAAATAGCACGTATAAAAATTATAGTCAATAGCTATTTTATTTTTTATTGAAATTTTCAACAAAATGCCGTTTAAATCGCTTTATATTAACGTTTTATGCCGGACAACAAGAGGGATATTACGAAAACTTTTGTCTTTTGTCTAGTACTTTTTTTTACTTTTTTTATTTTTTTTCCCTTTATTAAGATTATATCTAAAAAGCTTTAAAAGTTTCAAAATATAAACCATAAATTTCTTATTTTTTATTCTTTTTATTCAATATTTAAAAATGAAAATATACTCCAAATATTTTTATCTTTTTAATAAAAAAAAGTTGCTCCTCTGAAAAAACAAAGAAACAACCATATATAAATTATAAATATACCCTATTTGCTTAAATGACTTAAAATCTTACTTTTTTTAATTTGTATTATATATGTAAAAAATGAAGCTAAAGAAGCAAAAGCAGATAAGTAGAATAAAATGTTCAAACCTATATGAATTTGATTCAAATAAGAGAAAGAAGAAAAACTTCTTACCAAAATTAAATATAAAACTCCACAAACTGCAGATATAGCATATAAAACAGCTTTACTTTTACCCCAAATATTAGCAGGAAGAGCTTTACCCTCTCTCATCATTAAAGACCTTATAAAAGATTGAGCTAATTCTCTCCACAATATTATTACAAAAGCTATAATAGGGAAGATATTTACACTCATTAGACATACAAAATATGTTAATCTTGCAAAAGTATCTGCAAAAGGATCCATCACTTTCCCTAAATCAGTAACTAGATTTCTTTTTCTGGCTATTATTCCATCTAACAAATCTGTTGCTTCAATTAAAACAAACAAAATCAAAACTAAAAGAGTTGATAAATTCTGAAGCGAAGAGTTAAACCAAAGTGGCAAATTAAAAGCTATAAAAAACATTGGCGTCATTATTAAACGCGCAAGGGTTAATTTATTTGGTAAATTCACAGTATTCTCCTATATTAATTAAATATAACATTTAGCTTCTTTTCAAGGTATCGTGTGAAATAGTTTGCGTCAAGCGATTTATTTGTAATTTGCTCTACTAAAACTTTTGGAGGATAGAGGCTTCCTTTTGAATGAATGTTCTCATCTAACCAATTACTTATTTCTTTTAATCCTTTATTTTTAATTATTTCGCCCAACTCAATACAACCAAAATCTTTTTCTAATTTATCTAAAAATTGTGCAGAATATAAATTACCTAACGAATAAGTAGGAAAATAACCAAATAATCCACTTGCCCAATGAACATCTTGTAAACACCCGTCTTTTTCTTTCTCAATTTTTATAGAAAAAAGCTCTTCAAATAATTTATTCCAAGCTTTAGGTAAATCTTTAACTTTTAAAGACCCTTCAATTAATTGCTTTTCCAATTTATATCTCAAAATAATATGTAAATTATAGGTAGCTTCATCAGCATTCACTCTTACATATGAAGGATTAACCCTATTTATTGCTTTAACAAACTCTTTTTTTGAAACACTATTTAGTTGTTGAGAAAAAGTTTCTTGTAATTTTGGGTACCAAATATCCCAAAATGAAGGATTTTTCAATACTATATTTTCCCAAAATCTACTCTGGCTTTCATGAATTCCCATACTAACGCCATCGCTTAAACTAGTTCCTTTTAATTCATTCTTTGAAGCATTCATTTCATATAATGCATGACCCCCTTCATGAATTGTAGAACATAAAGGATCCCTTAAATTTGGGTCTGTATATCTTGTTGTAATCCTAATATCATCACCACCTAATGTAGTAGTAAATGGATGAACAGCAAGAGCTAAAGTACCTCTTTCAAAATCAAATCCCATCTCTTTTAATATTTCTTTTGCAAAAGATTCTTGTTTTTTTACATCAAATGATTCATATAAAAATCCATCCCTTAAATTAAAATCTTTGTACCTTTCTACAATTGGAATTAATTTCTTTTGTAATTCTTCAAATAAAGGGTCTAAGACAGCACTTGTTATACCTTCTTCATATTCATTTAATAAAGCATCATATAAACTTTGACCATCTTTTTTTATATAAGAAGCTTCTCTTTTAACACAAGCTACAACCGCTTCTAAGTAAGGTTCAAAAAGACTAAAATCATTTTTTTCTCTTGCTTTTATCCAATTATCATAAGATTTTGTTAAAATTTCTTGCTTTTCTTTTATATGTTCATTTGGTATTTTTATAGCTTTATTATATTCATTAAATCTTTTTCTTATTAAAGCTTTTTGATATGCAGTTTCTCCAAAGCCTTCTTCATTATCTTCTTTTGCCCCAAGTTCATTTAATATATTTTTCATATTTTCACTTTTTACAAGTTTATGTGCCTCTAAAGAAGTCCATGCCATTTGTTTAGATCTTTCATTTGTTGCTTTTTTAGGGGCATTTACTTCTAAATCGTATTCCAAAACTTGGGTTAAATGATTAATCATTGTTATTTGTTTATCTAATTCTTCAAGTTGTTTAAAACTATCTATTTTCATTATTTTTCCTTTTTACAAAACTAAGGGTGACAAAAATGTCACCCTATAAAATTATAATTCAATTTGTTTGGTATCAATTATATTGTGTAATTTGCTTACAAATGTAGCATAATCACCCCAATTTTCTTGTTTACCGGTTCTCAATCTAACGGACATTTCCTTAGATTCTACTTCTCTATTTCCAACTACAATCATGTACGGTATTTTTTCTTGTTGAGCTTCCTTAATTTTTGCCTTAAAGTGATTAGAACTTAAATCAACAGATACTCTAAATTTCTCTTTTCTCAACTTCATTTCTAATTCTTTACAATACTCAAAACAAGAATCATTTATTGGAATAACTCTAACTTGCTCTGGAGATAACCATGGTGGGAATGCGCCTGCATAATGTTCAACTAAAACTCCAAAGAATCTTTCAATTGATCCTAATAATGCTCTATGAATCATGTATGGTCTCTTTTCTACACCATCTTTATCAACAAAAGTCATATCAAATCTATCAGGTAAATTAAAGTCAAATTGAACTGTTGATAATTGCCATTGTCGTCCAACTGCATCTTTTATCTTTAAATCAATTTTAGGGCCGTAGAAAGCTCCGCCACCTTCATCAACTTCATATTCAAGACCTTCTTTTTCAATTGCTTTTTTAAGAGCTAATGTTGCAGCATCCCATCTTTCGACTTCGCCAACACTCTTTTCAGGCTTTGTTGAAAGATACGCTTTTATATCTTCAAAACCAAAGCTATGAAGCATATGAAGAGAAAATTTCAATACAGTTTCAATTTCACTATCCATCTGTTCTGGAGTAACAATTAAGTGTGCATCATCTTGTGTAAAGCCTCTAACTCTTAATAAACCATGAAGAGCCCCTGCTTTTTCATATCTATAAACAGTACCTAATTCTGCCCATCTACATGGTAATTCTCTATAAGAATGCTTCTTATTATTATATATCATTATATGGAAAGGACAGTTCATAGGTTTCGCATAATAATTTGCTTTGTCCATTACCATTTCAGGATACATACTTTCTTTATAAAAGTCTAAGTGACCACTTGTTTCCCACAACCAAGATTTACCAACATGTGGAGTATATACCATTTCATAACCATTTGAATAATGTTCATCTCTCCAGAAGGCTTCAATAGCTAATCTAATTCTTGCACCTTTTGGATGCCAATAAACTAAACCAGGACCGGCTTCTTCATGGATTGAGAATAAATCAAGTTCTTTTCCAAGTCTTCTATGATCTCTTTTCTCTATTTCTTCTAATTTTTCTAAATACAATCTTAAATCTTTTTTATTTGTCCAAGCTGTTCCATAAATACGAGTCAGCATTGGATTAGATTCTTTTCCTCTCCAATAAGCTCCTGCAATACTCATTAGTTTAAAAGAATCTGATTTAAGTTCTTTTGTTGAATTAACATGAGGGCCTCTACAGAGATCTGTAAAATTGCCTTGATTATATAATGATACTACTTCTTTTTCATCGATAGCATCTAATAATTCAAGTTTATATTTTTGATCCTTAAATTTTTCTCTAGCCTCTTCTCTTGTAACTTCACTTCTAATAAATTCTTTATCACTATTAATTATTTCTTTCATTTTTTCAGTGATTTCTTCAAGATCTTCATTTAAAAGCTGTCTTGGTAATTCAAAATCATAATAAAAACCATTTTCAATTGAAGGTCCAATAGCTATTTGAGCTGTTGGAAACATTTCTAATACAGCTTCAGCCATTACGTGAGCCATTGAGTGGCGAACTCTAGCTAGTTTTTCTTCAGCACTTAATTTTTCTGCCATAATTTATTCTCCTAAATTTAATAAACAAAAAAGCTATCATGTCCTCATCTTTATAAATGATGACACAAATCATCAAATACAAGGACGAAGGCATAATAGCTTCCGCGGTTCCACCTTGCTTCCTTTTCTTAATAAAGAAAAGACGCTCAATTTGTCTCATAACGTTGAGAATACGGCTTCCTTAATCAAATAAATCTTTAGGGTCGCGGCTAAAAAGGGGTTTTCACAAAATTGTTACTAAGTATTTTTCAGCCAAGAATACTCTCTCTCTAAGCACTTTTTTTTGTTACTCGTCTTTATCATTGCCTTTAATAAAAATATGCTCTTTTTGAATTGAGATGTCAAGCAATTTATATTATTTAAAATAATTTTTTTGCTACAATATCAACTAATTCTTCTAATAATATTATCTCATCATCTTTAAATCTGCTAAATGATTTTGAATCAATATCCAAAACACCAACTACTCTACTCTTTGATTTTATTGGAATTACTAATTCACTACAACTCTCACTATCACAAGCTATATGATTTTCATATAAATTTACATTATCAACATTAATAGTTTCTTTTTTTGTATATGAATCACCACAGACTCCACGAGTAAATGGTATTTTTTCACAAGCAATTTTTCCCTGAAATGGTCCTAATATTAAAAAAGAATCTTTCTTCAAATAAAAACCAATCCATGAAAGCTCTTTTAAAATTCCTTTTAAAAAGGCAACGGTATTAGCTAATGAACAATATCTACTTTCAATACTACCATCAAAGCTTTCTAATAAGGCCTCTAAATCTTGTTTTGTATTCATATCTACCTCACCGCTATAAAATAAACGTTAATCATAGCTTGGTCAATAAAGGCTTTCTTTTTTCATCACATTTGCTATTGATTTAGTATTCCCATTGCGTAGTTTTATTGCAATTTTTGGTTTAACTATAGTTCCTGGACCATTAATACAGCCTCCATCACAAACCATAACTTCCATAAAATTACCTTTTGAAGGTATTTTATCAATGACTTTTAATGTTTTTGCCATTTTTTTATCAACACCATTAATGCTAAAAGGTTTTGCAATTGAAGGATCTTCCATTCTCCTTAAAACACAATCTTTTACCCCTTCACTTAATGCAAATCCACGACAATCAATATAACTATCTGTATTTCCTAAATCCTCTTCTTCCATTTCTTTAACATCAATATCTTTTGCTACAAAGATTGAAGCTAATTCACTGAAGGTAATAACACCATCTAGTGTTTTTAATTTTGTAGCTTCAACACGTTTTGCTAAACAAGGGCCAATAAATACTACTTTAGTATTAGGATTTTTCTCTTTAACTAATTGAGCAGTATATGCCATAGGAGATAATGTATCACTTTTTATAGTTTTTAAATTAGGATAATGTTTTTCAATTAACTCAACATAAGAAGGGCAACAACTTGTACTCATTAGTTTATCCCCTCTTTCTAACCTTTCCTTTAACTCTTTTGCTTCATTAATACTTGTAATTTCAGCACCTTCACTAACCTCAACAACATCATCAAACCCAGCTAATTTTAAAGCTGTTTTTATTTGAGCTAGATTACCAGGAAATTGTCCATCAATAGCAGGAGCAATTATCGCGGTTGTATTATCGTTTGAATTAAGCATTTTTAAGACTGGAAAAATACTACTCCTTTCAACAATTGCACCAAAAGGGCAACTTCTTGAACATTTTCCACAACTAATACATTTAGAATAATCTATTTCCACAAATCCTTTTTCATTCTTTTTTATTGCATCTACAGGACAAGAACCTTCACAAGGAACTGGAGTGTGTAGAACACTGTTAAAAGGGCATACTTCTTGACATTTCCCACATCTAATACATTTTTCTTGATCAATTGAAGCCTTACCATTTTTAAAGATTATCGCATTTACAGGACAATTTGCTAAACAAGGTCTTGCATAGCAGCCACGACATGCATCACTAATTAAATATTGATCTTTAGGACAAGCACTACAAGCTGTACTAATTGTTGTTAATACAGGAAGAGGTTTCATTTCATTTTCAACAACTTCTCTATAAAATTGACTCAAAGGTTTTAATTCATCATCATCTTTTTCAATATTTACACCTAAAAATGCAAGAATTCTATAGCGTATCATTGCTCTTTCTTTATAAATACAACATCTACTAGGGTCAGTGTCTTTTGGAATAATCCAAAAAGGAATTTTATCGATATCTTCTTCGAGAGTACCATTAAAATAACTTTTCAAGATCATTGAGTATACTTTACTTTTTAATTTCGTAAACTGATTATTTATTTCTAGCATAATAAGCCTCTGTTACAATTTTTTTAAATTTATCAGGAGTCATATCTCCATAAATAATATTATTTATCATTACAAAAGGAGCTCCTTCATTTTCATTATTTCTACAAGCATTGAAACAAGAAGTGCCTTCTATTTCACATTCTTCAATTATTTCAGGTTCAATAAACTCGTTATAAAGTAATAAGTCCGAGCCCCCTTGCACAAAGCAAGAAGTTCCTACACAAATTTTTATTGATACTTTTTTGTTCATTTTTTCCTCTCTTTTATATGTATTCTATTGAAGTTTCTTTTAAGTAATTATCTTCTAAAGCTCTTCTGAGTCTTTCAATTAATGTTCTTCTAATTCCTATCTCAACAGGAATACTTGGATCTTGATGTGCTTCATTTATCTTTGTTCCAACGATAAAATGTACTTGATCACTATCTAATATTAATTCAATATATTTTTTTACTGCATCATTTGCTAATTCATTAATTGGTATTTTCTTTTCTAATGTATATGCAACTTTTGATAAAGTTAACATTCCCTCAGTAACTAAATCCATGCCTTCCATTACTGATAATGGAGGGACATCTTTAGACCAAGAAGATAAATCAACTTTTATTCTCTTATTTAAATTTCTAGAAACTATTAAAGCTGTTGTTCCTCCTGATATTATTTTTTTCCCAGTAAAAGATAAAATCTTTTGACATAAAATATTATCAGATTCTTTTAAAAATGGCGGTCCAGTTACAATTAGAGTTCTTCTTGGTTTTCTAATATATATACAGCAACATGTAATATCATCTTTGGAAGCTAAACCGTCTAAATTAAGGGCTTTATTTACTATTAATTTTGTAATTTCTCTACTACTGATATCAGGATTCTTAACTAAAATTTGTTCAATATAGGATCTAACTCCAGCTAATCTCCAACCTAAAGATTTAGAAATACCCATACCAGCTTGTGTGACGCCATCACTAAAAATTATTAAACGATCCCCTACTTCTAAATTAAATACATTGTGAATAATTTCTTCTTTTTTAAAGGCACCTTGTCTATCTAAAACATTTACATCACCTTTCCATTCTATGTGATTAGAATTTCTAAAATATAATGCTCTAGGATTATCATATTCTAAAAAATTAACAATTATATTTGAATTTAATTCATTATATCTAATATCAGCTATAGAAAATGTAGAATAACTAATTTTTCTTTCTTTACATACTGGAAGAGTATCCATAATTATTTTAGCGGAATGTTTTAAATCCATTGGAGAAAAACTTAGCTTCTTTGCCATATTTGCAGTAAGTGAAGCAAGTACATTAGCTTTTACCCCTGAGCCTAAACCATCACTTAATACGGCAACTATTTGATTCCGTTCAGGGTTTCTTTTTTGTAAAAAAACATCCCCACCAATCTTTTGTCCATATTTGTAAATTTGGCAATAATCTATATCAATAAAAATATCATTCATAATTTTTTCTATCTCATTTTTTTGTTCTTCTCTTCAGAAGGAACATCAAAAGCTTCGATCAAAGAATTTAAAGTAATTTCTGTATCTGCTGCATTTTCTCCCAATAAGGAAGCTATTTGTTGAACTGTTTCTAAACTTTTTTGAATAACCGCTTCTGCTTTTTTTACAACAGTTTCTCTTCTAACCGTTGGACTTGTAATATCATCAAACAAAGCCCCTACTAAATTATGTTTATTAATCGAAAAGAAAGTTACTTTTAAAAATTTATCACTAAATTTAATTTTTACTTGTTTTGAAACCTCTCTTTTAAATTGTTCTTCAAATTTTTCTTCAAAATTAACAAATTGACTGATAGATATACCTTTAATTGCTTCGAGAGAAGCATTATCCATCTCGTAATCTACATTTGCAAATAATTCAAAAAATTTAGCATTACAATCTAAAATATTTAAATTTTCATCAACTATCACAACACCCATAGGAATTGTTCTAAGAAGTACATCCATTTTTGTTTGTGCTTCTTTTCTCATTTTTGTAACACACATTTCAACTTCTGCCATTCCATCTAAATAAGCAATTGCCATATCACGACATGTTGAATAGCCACAACCACCACAATTAATTTCATCTTTTGGATGAATTTTCCCTAACTCTCTTAATGCTTTTTTAATTTCAACTTCACTATAATTTGTATTATCATAATGAATATGTGTTTTTGTAGTTTGTTCGACTTTTAAAATTTTATAACCTTGATCAATTACTTTTTCTATAAAATCTATTGGAGGTTCAAATAAATTTTGTTCTTTTATTCTCTCTCGTGTATAGCCAGTTGTTATAGATTTTTTTTGAGAAAGTGCTTTATTTTTTTGTGTCGAAGGCCCGTTTATACAACCTCCTTCACAACTCAATAACTCAAGAAATTTTGTATTTTGAGAATTAACTAAATTATCAAGAGTTGATTTAATTGCAAGATTACCAGAAATTGCAACTGAATTATCTTGAAAAAAATCTTGCCCACCTTTAAATGAAGCAATCATGCCACCTTCTACACTATAGGCAGAAGTTACTGCAGCTTTTGCGGGCACATAAGTTGGATATTTTTGTTTTGTTATATATAATTTGTCATTTACTGTATCTAAATCAATTTGTTCCTCTTCAAACCATAATCTAAGTTCTTCAAAGGTTAAAGAAAAATTAGGATATCCAGGCCATTCATCTGCTTCCCATTTTTTTGCAATACAGGGTCCTATAAAAACTATTCCTATATTTTCTCCATATAACTCTCTTAAATAAGCACAATGCAATTGTAATGGAGATGGAATTGGTGCTAATTGACTTTCAAGAGTTGAATAATATTTTTTAACTAACTGTACTACAGCTGGACAAGCTGTAGAAATCCATGGTGTATCAATATTTCTATTTCTATATTCATCAATAGTTGCACTTACTAAAGAAGCACCAATAGCAGTTTCACTAACATGTGCAAACCCTAATTGCTCTAAAGCTATTAATAAAGCAGCTTCTCTATCTTCAAATTCACTACTGTGGGAAGGAGCAAGAGAGCATATAATTTTTTTACCACTTTTTAAAAATAATTGAACCCTAGCTAAATCTTTTCTTATTTTTTTTGCATTTGCTGGACAAATATCTACACATATTCCACAATAGTTACATCTATCATGTATAACAACAGCACTACCTTCTTTTACTTGAATAGCTTTTGTTGGACAGGCTCTAACGCATTTATAACAATCTCTACATTGTGTTAATTCTGTATATATTGGATGAATCATAACTCGTTCCTTAATATTTATTTAATTCTTCTTTAATTAAATCGATAACACATTCTGGATTAATATTTTCATGATCCTTTGAGTTAATCCTAATAATTGGTCCAGAGCTACATCTTCCTAAACATAAATGGCCTTCCACTTCAATTCTATCTTGTATTTTATTTTCTTCTATAAAAGACTCTAATAATTCTAAAGTTTTTGAATTCCCTCGTGAAAAGCAAGAACTACCCATACAAAGTTCAACTTTTATTTTTTCCATAATTATAACCCCATGCATTATTCTTATAATACTTTTTGCAAATGGGGTCAAGTGAAAACAAATTATAAATCCAAATCAGCCAAAATATTCAACTGATATAAAGAAATAATTCATAAAATTTTAATAATACAGCATAAATTCAATATAATTTCATATTAATTAATTAGAAAGTCGTTTTAATGTTACAACTTTCACATAATTAATAATTACCACAAATCCATATCTGCTTTTACATCATCTTTTAATATATTAGATCTTAGTTTTGCAGATAGTACTGCAAATTGAGTAGCTAAATCCGTTCTTTGTACTGCAATGTTTTCAGGAAGTGTTAAATCTTTAGGAGCAAAACTCCAAATTGCTTGGATTCCACATTTTACTAACAATTGAGCACAAGTTTGTGCTTGATTAGCAGGAACTGTTAATATTGCTATACTAATACCATTTAATAACACATATTCTTCTAATTCAGTAAGTGGCTTAACAGTTAACTTACCTATAGTTTTTCCTACGATTTCTTCTTTTTTATCAAAAGCAGCAACAATGCTTAAACCATAATTCTCAAAACCTTTATAACCAACTAAGGCAGATCCCAAATTTCCTGCTCCAATTAAAATGGCATCGGAAGAGTTGTTCCAGCCTAAGGCTTCAATCAAAGCAACTAATAATTCATCTATGCAAAATCCAACTTTTGGTTTGCCTTCTATCCCAGAAAATGCCAAATCTTTTCTAACTTGAATAGGATTTAATCTTAAATCATTTGCCAATGTTGTAGCACTAACACTTGTTAAACCATTTTCTTTATACTGCTTTATTAAGCGAATATAAGATGGAAATCTCTTTATTGTTGGGATTGGAATTCTATGTTTCATTTTTACCTCTTTTTAAATACTCTTCAATTTCATCTATAACAAATGGAGGAGTTGATGTCCCTGTTGCTAATCCAATAGTTTCATAATCAAATACATGCAACGGAATTTCCTCTTTATTACTAACTAAATATGTTTCAACACCTTGGTTCTTACAATAATTATATATACCAGTTGTATTCGAACTATTTTTACCACCTATTACAATTATGCAATTACAAAGTTTTGATAGTTTTCCTACTGCCGTTCTTCTTCTTTGGTTACTATTACAAAGTTCGTTGGCAAATTCAATCTCTATCTTGTTTTCAGAAGCATAACTTTCTAAGCCATTAACAATTTCTTTACTCATTCCACTTGGATATGTAGATTGAATTACAACAAATAAGTTATGATTAATAGGAATTTTTTTTATATCACATATATCACTAATAATAACTTTTTCATTCGGTGTTTCAACATTTCTAAGAGCAATAGCTTCTGGATGATTTTGTCCTCCTATAACTACAATTGTTGAATCTTTTGGAGCTTTTTCAACAATTGTCTGTTCCTTTAATACTATAGGACAAGTTGCATCAAAGATATAGAAATTATTTGATAAAAATAATCTTCTAACTTCATCGCTAACTCCATGAGCACGTAAAACTACAATTCCTGGTTCAATCGTACTTGCTTGGGCTTCTTCAATTACAGTTACACCTTTTTCTTTTAATAAGCCAACAACTTGAGGATTATGAATAACATAGCCTAAAGTATAAACTTTCAAATGCAGTTTTTCACCCAATTTAATGGCTTCTTCAACAATAGAAATTGCTCTAGAAACTCCTTTACAATATCCTATTACTTCAGATTTAATCACATTCATAGTCACCACCTCCTTTATTATAAAATATAATCTTATCTTTTAAAAGAGAAAAAAGGGGCCGTTGCAAAAGTCATAAATGACTAGCAGCGGTTCTTTTTTTGTCTAAATTGTTATGTTGTAAGAATTTATTTATTTTTTTTACAAAAA
>RZYO01000092.1 GCA_009930325.1 Spirochaetia bacterium
GATAACCGGTGACTTTTTCAATTATATTCCTAAAATTAAAATTTATTTCTTTCTTTACAACTCCATTTTAATGATATTAATTAACTTCAATTTATTAAAATTTACCCACACTTACTGATGAAGCCTCTAAAAAAATTTTATTTTCTAGTTTTTTAATATAATATGTACTACTATTTTTATATAGGTGTTCAAGTTACTTTGAATTTAGGGAGAAACTAATGCAAGACAAAGAATGTGTTAAAAAAATTGAAGAGTTACAAAATATGATTGATCAAATTATGGATGAAAAACAAAATTCTGAATTATTAACTTTTCCTTGGGTTGGAAATCTTGGACAATGGTATTGGTTAGTTCAAAGTAATAAAGTTTACGTAAATAAGAAAAAAGTAACAACTTTAGGTTATTCTATTGAAGAAATTCCTGAAGATATAGGTTTTGATTTTTTTACAGAAAAATTGCATAAGGATGATTATGAAAGAGTCATGGAAAATATGCGAAATCATCTATATGGTAAAAGTGAGTCTTATGAGGTTGAATATAGAATAAAAACCAAAGATGGCCGCTATAAATGGTATTATGATAGAGGTAAAATTACAAAAAGGGATGATAACGGCAAACCTTTAGTTGTTTCAGGAATTGTATTTGACATTAGTAAAAATAAAGAAATTGAAGAAGAGTTGAAAATCGCAAATGAACAATTGCAAAATTTATTAATTCACGATGAATTAACAAAAGTTTATAATAGAAGATTTTTATTTCAAGAATTAGATAGAATATTGAATAATATAGAAGAAGGAGATTCTTTCTCAATAATGCTTTTTGATGTTGATCATTTTAAAATGGTTAATGATAAATATGGACATGAGACTGGTGATATTGTTTTGTTTGAAATCTGCAGGATTGTTGAAAAAATTATTTCTGAGAAAGGTAAATTATGTCGTTGGGGTGGAGAAGAGTTTATTATCCTTCTAAATAATATGAATTTGAAAAGTACTATCGAAATTGCAAATAATATACGAGAAGCAATAGAGAGAAAAAAGTTTGAAAAATGTGGTCATGTAACAGCTAGTTTTGGATTGACAATATATAAAAATGGGGAAGATATAAATTCAATAATTAGACGTATTGACCAATTAATGTTTGATGCAAAAAAAGCTGGACGAAATTGTATTAAATTTTAATTTTATATAATAACTTTACCTTGATTTAAGTTTTAATTAATTGAAAAAAGACAAATGTCAAAAATTAATTCAGTTTTATCATCTGCCTTTCTTGTCATTAATATATATTTTTACTATTCTTTATTTATTAATAAAAATATTGAGGAGTAGTCAATGTCTCATGAAGGAACTGCTGATGAACAAGCTATAAGAGAAGCTAAAATCAGACAAAGATTAGATCAAATAAGTAGAAAAATTATAGTTATGAGTGGTAAAGGTGGAGTTGGAAAATCTACTGTTACTGTAAACCTTGCAAATGCTTTAGTAGATGCAGGGAAAACTGTTGGAATATTAGATACAGATTTACATGGGCCTAATGTTGCTAAAATGTTGGGTTGTGAGTCAGGTTCATTAGATAGTGTAGATGGGCAAAATTTTATACCTGTAAAAGTTAGAGATGGTTTATATGTTGTAAGTTTGTCTTTTGCTTTAAATGCAAGCTCTGATCCTGTAATTTGGAGAGGCCCAATGAAAATTGCGGTTATTAAACAATTTTTAGGTGATGTTGAATGGGGAAAACTTGATTATTTATTAATTGATACACCTCCAGGAACAGGTGATGAACAACTCACTGTTATCCAAGCTATTCCTGAAATGACAGGTGCAATTATTGTAACAACTCCTCAAGATGTTGCAGTTTTAGATGCAAGAAAGAGTGTTAATTTCTCAAGAAAACTAGGTGTTGCGGTCTTAGGCCTTATTGAAAATATGAGTGGTTTAATTTGCCCAGATTGTGGAAAAGAAATTCCAATTTTTGGTAAAGGTGGCGGACAAAAAATGGCAACTGAAATGGATACTCCATTTTTGGGAAGCATTCCTTTAGAGATGCACTTAAGAGAATATGAAGATATGGGTCAAAGTACTTTAGAGAAAAGCCCAAATAGTAAGAGTACTATTGCAATAAAAGAAATTGCACAATTCTTGGATTCAAGTATTGCTGTATCAAGTGAAAAAGTTGATTTAAAAAATACTAATGCTTGTTCTCCTTCAGCTTGTTCAAAATGTTCAAGTAATTGTAGCTCAAGAAAAGAAGCATAATGAAAAAAGATCAATTCAATATTGGCGATACTAAAGATTTTAATCATTTAATATGGGACGAAAAAAATAGGAAAACTATTTTAAATACTCCCATATTTGATTTGATTGAAATTGAAAGAGAATCAAAAGATAATATCAAGGGTTCATTTTATACTTTAGATTGCCCAAATTGGGTAACAATAATACCATGGTATGTTAATGAAGATAATATCCCATGTTTTGTTATGGTTCAACAATTCAGACATGGTAGTGCTACCATTGTTAGAGAATTTCCTGCTGGTATGGTAGATAAAGGTGAATTAGCTATTGATAGTGCCTATAGAGAATTAAAAGAAGAAACAGCGTTAAGTGCTCAAGAGATGGTGTTTTTAGCTCAGGTAAACCCTAACCCAGCTATTATGGAGAATAAAGCCCACTTTTTCTTAGCAAAAAATGTATTTAAAATATCAAATTCACAAAATTTAGATAAAACTGAACAATTAGATGTTTTGTCAATTCCTGTTTCTCAAGTAATCGAAAAAATGGGAAAGGATTCATTATATGATAATGGTGTTATGCTAATGGCTTTATCTTTATTTCTTAAACAAGCACAAATAGATCCAACGTTAATTAATTCTTAATAGTTTTTTCTTGTTTAATACCCTAAATATAGGGTATTATATTTCTATGAATGAAGTTGGTATTTTATTAATTGTTATTATTAGTGTTGTTTTACTTATCGTTTGGAGTGCTTCTCTTGTCTTTTATAAAGATAAAAATACCTTTGACATTGAAAGTGATGAATCGAAAGTTTTTTCACCAAAATGTAAAAGTATTATTTTAAAACATGAGAACAAACATAATACTGCTGTATTAATGATTCATGGGTTTCCTTCCACTCCAAGCGTGTATAATTATTCTGCTACAAGATTTTTTGAGCAAGGATATGATTCTTATGCTTATCTTTTACCAGGATTTGGTACTAGCCCAGAAGATTTTAAAAAAACATACTTTAATCAATGGTTTAATTATATTTGCAGGAAATATGAAGAATTAAAAGAACAATATGATAATGTGGTTATACTTGGTATTAGTATGGGTGGGGCTATTACTCTAAAAATGGGTGAAAGGTATAGTGGTAGTGATAAAGCCCCTTTAGCTATTATTCCAATTAGTGCTCCTGTAATTTACAATAGTTTATTAAAAGATAGAAAAATTACAAATTTTAACTTTTATTTTGCTAGAATTCTTAATATTTTTAAAAAGAATATAAATGTTAGAATTTCTAATAGAGATGAAGATGGCATAGATGGTGAAAAAAGATGGTTAGGATATTCTGGAACTTTTTTGCCACAATCATTAAGCTTAGTTTATGCTGAAAAGAAAATAAGAAAAGATTTATATAAAATAACTTGTCCAATGTTTGCTATTCATAACGTAAATGATGAGACAGTCCCATTTTTTAATTTCCCTATTATTGCAAAAGAAAATAATTCAAAGTATTTTGTTGCAAAGGTTATAAAAATGGATAAAGTAGATCATACAAAGCATGTTTTATTATTGTATTATTCAATTCAAGAAGAACTTACAAATGATATTATAAATTTTATAGAAGGAAGATTAAATGAGTAAAAGAAGTGATTATATTAGTTGGGATGAATATTTTATGGGAATTGCTGTATTGAGTGCAATGAGAAGTAAAGATCCTAATACCCAAGTTGGGGCTTGTATCGTTGATTCTAATAATAAAATTGTTGGAATTGGTTATAATGGTTTTCCAATAGGTTGTAGCGATGATCATCTTCCTTGGGAAAGACAAGGTGAATGGTTGGATACAAAATACCCATATGTATGTCATGCTGAATTAAACGCTATCTTAAATAGTGTTAGTAGAGATTTAAAAGGTTGTAGCATTTATGTTGGTTTATTTCCTTGTAATGAATGTGCTAAAGCAATAATTCAAAGTGGAATCAAAGAGGTTGTTTATTTGAGTGACAAATATGAAACTTCAGATAATACAATTGCTTCTAAAAAGATGTTTGATGCTTCAAAAATAAAATATAGAAAATTAAAACCTGAACACTTGCACTTATCTATAAATATGGATGAAAAAGTAATCTAAGGAAGGTTAAATGAAGAGAAAAATTAAATATTTTTTAATTGTTACTTCAATTTTTATTTTTGCTTCATGTTCTAGTTTATTAAATGATAATCAAATGTTACTAAATTATAGTGATGATTTTTTAGATGTAAGTTATCGAATAGATGGGCTTGATAATAAGGCATTTGAAATTAGTATAGATAATAAAAGCGATAAGGCTATTCTTTTATTATTAACAGAAGCAAAAGTTTTAACAGCTGATGGAAATTATAAAAGTATCATGAGTGTTTCAGATGCTTTATCAAATAAAACTTCAATTAAAGTCAAGAATATACAAATAAATCCTGATGTAAAATATATCGAAGAGTTTGTAGCAAATGGTTATTTAAGAAAGCAAATATTAAATAATGAATATGTTTTACTTCCTTGGATTGATCCTACTTATTTTAATTTATCTATACCTTATATTGTTGATGGTAAAAAGAATTTAATTACAATAACAAAATAATAAAACCTCCAAAGTATTAATTTCTTAAGAAACTTTGGAGGTTAGTAATTTAAAAATTAAGTTTATTAATTATATTTCTTCTTTTTTGCAGCTTTTATAAATCCATTAAAACAAGGGTTTGTGTTATTTGGTCTACTTTTAAATTCTGGATGATATTGAACACCTAAAAAGAACGGATGATCTTGAATTTCAATAGCTTCAACTAAACTGTTATCAGGGCTTACGCCAGTTATTGTAAGGCCCGCATTTACTAATTCATCTCTGAATTTATTGTTAAATTCATATCGGTGTCTATGTCTTTCATAAATTATTTCTTGGTTATCATATAAATCTTTTAATATTGTATTTTCAATTAATTTACAAGGATATGCCCCCAGCCTCATGGTTCCGCCCTTATTAGAAATATCTACTTGATCTTCCATTAAATCAATTACAGGGTATTTTGTGTTTTCATCAAATTCACTTGAATTAGCATCTTCCCAATTAAGAACTTTTCTTGCAAAGCTCATTACTGCAATTTGCATTCCTAAACATATTCCAAAGTATGGTATTTTGTTTTCTAAAGCGTAAGTAGCGCTTAATATTTTTCCTTCAATTCCTCTGTTTCCAAAACCACCAGGAACTAGAATCCCATCACTATCTTTGAGTAGTTCGTTTATATTATCTTTTGTTAAAGTTTCAGAATCAACCCATTTTAAATTAATTGTACAACCGATTTCCCAAGCACTATGTTTTAGTGCTTCCATAACAGAAAGGTAGGCATCATGTAGTTGAATATATTTTCCAACAAGAGAAATATTTAATTGTTTGTCAGAATTGTTAATTCTTTCAATCATTGCCTTCCATTTTGTTAAATCACACTCTTTAGTTTCAAGTTTTAATTCCCTACATACAATATCATCTAGTTTTTCTTTATGTAACATAAGAGGTGCTTCATATAAAACTTTTAATGTTTTGTTTTCGATTACACAATCTCTTTTTACGTTACAGAATAAAGCAATTTTGTCTTTAATAGAATCTTCTAAAGGTTGATCACTTCTAGTTACAATAATGTCTGGGAAAATACCTGTAGTCATTAATTCTTTAACAGAGTGTTGTGTTGGTTTACTTTTATGTTCATTGCTACCACTTAGATAAGGAACTAATGTAACATGGATAAATAAACAATTATCAGGGCCAACTTCATGACTTACTTGTCTAATAGCTTCTAGAAAAGGTTGAGATTCAATATCTCCTGTTGTTCCACCAATTTCAGTAATTACAACATCAGCATTCGTTTTTTCTTCAATTGAATAGATGAAGTTTTTTATTTCATTTGTAACATGAGGGATGATTTGGACTGTAGAACCGAGATATTCACCTCTTCTTTCTTTCTCAAGAACATTAAAATAACATCTTCCACTTGTTAAATTTGAGTATTTATTTAAATTTTCATCAATAAATCTCTCATAATGTCCTAAATCTAAATCTGTTTCTGCTCCATCCTCTGTAACGTATACTTCTCCATGTTGAAAGGGACTCATTGTTCCTGGATCCACATTCATATAAGGATCAAGTTTTTGAGCTGTTACTTTTAGACCACGGTTTTTTAATAATCTTCCTAAAGAAGCAGCAGTAATGCCTTTACCAAGTCCAGAAACAACACCCCCAGTTACAAAAATATGCTTAGTCATTGTTCTCTCCTACAATATTTTATTGTTGATATGTTTTGAGGATTTCTTTTGCAATATCCCCTTTGCTTTTTCTTTGATCCATAGCTCTTTTTTCTAAATATCTATGGGCTTTTTGTTCATCTAATTTTAAATGTTCAATAATTAAAAATTTAGCTCTATTGACGAGTTTTATTTCTTCTAATTTTTTTCTTAACTTCTTATTTTCTGTTGCAATACCTCGTAATTTAATATTAATTGAATTGCATAGCACAAGACTTTGGAATAATAATGGAGAATTGAGGGGTTTGCCAAGTACTAAAACCCCATCTTTATAAACTCTTGAAGCAATATCTCCTACATATCTTTCTTCAACTAATAATAAAACTGTAGAAATGGAATCTCTTGTTATACTCTTAGCTAAATCAATTCCATTTTCATCATTTAATGGAGCATCAATAATTATTAAATTAAAATCAACTGATAAAATTTCTTGTCTAGCTTTACTGCATGAAAAACAAGAGGTCATTGACCCTGTCACTCCATTTTCGTTTAGCAGTGACTTTAAGCTCATATGACCTTTTCCATTTGGTGATACTATTAAAATTTTTTCAAATTCAAACACTATTATTTAACCTTTAGTATATCGGGAAATAATTTTCCTCTGTTAGTGTACTTGTATGCTCACATTTCTTGTATTCTTCTAATTCAGCTTTTTTAATTTTTAGATAAGATTTGAGAAGTATACTTGGTAATACCTTTTTTAAAAATTCACTTTCTTCAGCTATTTTAATTGCTTCTTCCATATTAGAGGGAAGTGCCTCTCCTTCATTAATTTCAAAAGCATTAATATTAACTAAATTATTAGGTTTTAGATTGTTTTCTATTCCTTCTAATGCTGCTTCACAAATCAAAGTATATATAAGGTATGGATTAGCAGCTGTATCGGGAGTTCTAACTTCTAATCTACTATATCGACCTTTTGCTTTAGGTATTCGTATTGTTGTAGATCTATTGCCGTATCCCCAGCCAATTCTTTTAGGTGCTTCAAAATATCCAAGCCTTTCATATGAATTATATAGGGGAGAAGAAAATATCGTAATTTCTCTAAGACGATTCAGTATACCTGCAACCATATTCTCTCTAATTTGATCATTATCTACTTTTTCTTCAGATCTAATGGATATATTTACATGCATTCCATTCCCACTTTTGTTTTTTAATGGTTTTGGTAAAAATGAAGCAAATAATCCATTTAGAGTTGCAGTAGATCTTACTACGCTTTTAAAAGTAATTAAATTATCAGCAGAGTTTAATAAATTACCATAAGTAAAGTCTACTTCCATTTGCCCTGGGCCACTTTCATGATGTGATCTTTCAGTATGAAATCCCATATCTTGAAGTGTTAAACAAATTTCTCTTCTAATGTTTTCTCCCTTATCAAAAGGAGCAACATCTAAATAAGTTCCATTATCTAATGGAATAAAACTTGGATTTCCATCTTCATTTAATTTAAATAAGTAAAATTCGCATTCACTACCAATTTTAAATGTAAATCCTTGTTTATTTGCTTTTTTTACAAACTCTTTTACAAGATGTCTTCCATCTCCTTCAAAAGGGGTTAAATCGGGATATTTTATATCACAAAACATCATTACAACTTTTCCACTTGAAGGACGCCATGGTAATACTTGCAAAGTTTCAGGATCTGGAAATAATAATAAGTCGCTTTCTTCAACAGTTAAAAACCCTTTAATTGATGAAGCATCAAAAGATATTCCAGTATTAAATGCTCTTTCTAATTCATCACTACTGATTGAAATATTTCTAAGATTTCCTAAGATATCACAAAAAGCTAATCTAACGAACTTTACATTATTTTCTTCTATGAAACTTGATATTTCATATTGCAAGTTAGCCATAGTGCCTCCTAAATTATATTGCAGTATAATGTTGTTTATATGGTAATGTTGAGTTTGGTTCTAATACATAAAAGTTTGCCTTAAAAATATCATCTTTGTCAAAGGAAAACTCTTTGCAAAATTGATTTATTACTGTTTTTATTGATAGAAGATCCTTTTTTGTTGCTTTTCTATAGACTACTTGCTTAGGTAAATCTTTAGGTAATTCATCAGTTCTTAAAAATATTTGACCACCATGCATACCTGTCCCACAGAAATTTCCAACGGGGCATTTTCCTTTTTGGTTTAGACCTAATACAATTATTAATCCACCAGCAAGATATTCACCTAAAAAACTTCCGGCTCTATCGCCAATGACTAGTACAGGTTTCTCATCTTTATACTCTTTCATGTGAATTCCAGCTCTATAACCAGCTGATTCTTTAATAAAAATCTTTCCACCTCTCATAGAGTAACCTGCAGTATCACCACAGTTTCCACAAATTATGATTTCTCCATCATTCATTGTATCCCCGGTAGCATCTTGGCAGTCATTTTTTACAAAAATTCTACTACTTTTTTCTAAACATGCGCCTAAAGCATTACCTGGTATACCACTGATTGTTATATTTTTATTTTGCATTCCTGCTGCAATAAATCGCTGGCCATGAACTTCATCTAATTCGAAAGTGTTTTCACTTTCATCTCGAATTAGACTGTTTAATTGCTTAAAACTCATATGATTAACTGTTATTTTTTGCATATTTTTCTCCTGTTAGTACTTGTTATTCTCCGGCATGTTGAATTCCGAGAATATCTAATTCTTTTTGACTTAATCCAATTCCTCTTAGCATCAATCTATTACCTTTTAAAGCTTCAATTGAATTGATTCCCATACCACCCATCATTTCTTTGATTTCTCTTGACCAAGCGGTTACTAAGTTAACTAGATTAGCAGCACCTTCTTCAGGATCTAATCTTTCTTCAAGTTCTTTTATTTGAGTTGCAATACCCCAGTTACATTTCCCTAAATGACAACTTCTACATAAATGACAACCAAGAGCTATTAATGCACTTGTTGCAATGTAAACAGCATCAGCTCCTAGAGCAATTGCTTTGATTACATCAGCAGAAGATCTAATTGTTCCACCAGCAACTAAACTTACTTCATTACGAATTCCTTCTTCTCTAAGTCTTGTATCTACCGCAGCTAGTGCTAATTCAATAGGAATTCCAACATTGTCCCTAATTCTAAGTGGAGCAGCTCCAGTACCACCTCTGAACCCATCAATAACAATTATATCTGCACCACAACGAGCTATGCCACTTGCAATTGCTCCAACATTATGAACTGCTGCAATTTTTACGATTATTGGCTTTTTATAATTGGTGGTTTCTTTTAGCATATAAACTAATTGTCTTAAATCTTCAATAGAATAAATATCATGATGAGGAGCTGGAGAAATAGCATCACTTCCAACAGGAATCATTCTTGTTTTTGATACTTCTTCAGTAATTTTTCTTCCAGGAAGATGCCCGCCAATTCCAGGTTTTGCTCCTTGTCCCATTTTTATTTCAATAGCTTTCCCTGCTTCAAGATATTTTGAATGAACACCAAATCTACCAGAAGCTACTTGAACAATAGTGTTTTCACCATAGACATAAAAATCTTCATGTAATCCGCCTTCTCCTGTATTATAAAAAATACCAAGTTCTTGAGCTGCAGTTGCTAATGCTTTGTGTGCATTATAACTAATAGAGCCATAACTCATTGCACTAAACATTATTGGAACACTTAATTCCATTTGAGGTTTTGTATCTGTTATAATGTTATTGTTCTCATCATATTCAATATCTAGTTTCTTTTTCCCTAAGAAAGTCCTTGTTTCCATTGGCTCTCTTAATGGGTCAATTGAAGGGTTTGTAACTTGAGAAGCATTAATTAATATTTTATCCCAATAAACAGGGTATTCTTTTGGGGTTCCCATTGAGGATAAAAGAACTCCTCCTGTTTTTGCTTGTCGATAAATATTTGTAATATCATGGTAACTCCAGTTAGCATTTGATTTGAAACAATGATCTGATTTTACAATTTTTAATGCATTAGTAGGACACACTGTAACACATCTATGACAGTTAACACACTTAGACTCATCACTTAACATTACTTTTAATTTACTATCATAATAGTTTACACCATTTGAACATTGCTTTTCGCAAAGTCTACAATTGATACATCTACTCTGATCTCTAATAACTTCATATTCACTTTGTATTAAATTTATTTTCATAATATTTATAGAACCTCCTCATCTAATTCAACAATGTAAGGTTCTCCACCTTTTGGAAAATAGATTGAATCTAAATCAGGGGCAATTACTCGAATTGCTTCTTCCTCACTAGCCATATAAACCATATCGTCTTTTGTTCCAACAACAAGAGAACGAAGTTTAAGTCTATCATTTAAAGCCATTAATCCTTTATCGTAACTTACAATAATAGAAAATGGTCCTGTGACAAGGAAGCTTTCATAGTTATTTCTTAAATATTTATATTCTGTTTTTAGTGGTTCCTCCATTCTTTCAATGGTGCTCCAAAAAGGGGCAGCTAAGATATGGGCAACTCTTTCTAAATTAATATTTTTCTTTCTGTTTAAAAAATCAATCATATAAGTAATTACTTCAGTATCAGTTTGTAAATTGCATCTATATCCAAACATTTCAATATATCGTCTGTTTGCATCATAACTTGAGATTTCTCCATTATGAACAACAGAATAATTTAAAAGAGAGAAAGGATGTGCTCCTCCCCACCAACCTGGAGTGTTTGTTGGATATCTTCCATGAGCAGTCCAACTGTAGCCACTATATTCTTCTAGTCTATAGAATTCGCCAACATCTTCAGGATATCCTTGAGCTTTAAAAACGCCCATGTTTTTGCCAGAAGAAACAATAAATGCTCCTTTAATATTTGAATTAACATTAATGGTGCATCTTGCTACATATTCTTGTTCATCAAGTTGGCTCTCAGCAAGTTTTGTTGGTAAAGGTGATAAAAAATATCTCCAAATCATAGGTTCATCAGTAATTGAAGGTATCTTTCTTGTCGGAATTTTTGATAAGTTGATTAAATCAAAATGATCTTCGAGAAATTTCATGCATTCTTTTTTAGCTGTTGAATCCATATAAAAAATATGAAATGCATAATAGTCTTTGTATTCAGGATAAATACCATAACCAGCAAATCCACCACCTAATCCATTGGATCTGTTGTGCATCAATTTAATAGAATCTATTGCAGTTTGTCCTGAGAATCTTCTTCCTTTTTTAGAAAAAATTCCACTGATTGCACAGCCTGAAGGGATTCTAATTTCGCCTTCTTTTTTTATTCGGTTCATTACTTTTTTCTCCTTATTGAAATAATTCAAATAGGTCAAAAACGAAAAAACGCCCGTAGCTATCCTAGCCACGAACGTCTTTGTTCAATCTTTTTATATTTAAAATGTAAATTTTCTGTTAAATTGACTTCTTTGTCATACTAGGGATATTATTGAAATAGATGAATTTTGTCTAGCATGTTTTTTATAAAAAATTAATATTATATGTAAGTTTATGCATAAAATGTATATTGATTTTTTTATTTTAAATTTAATTCTTGTGATAATTACTTTCTGTATAATGAATTATTAAAATTTAATAAAATTCGTATAAAAAAATATTATATAAAATAGTGTCAACCGCAAGCGATTTTGTCCTTTACTAAGAATATAAAATTTTCAAGTTTAAAAATCTATTTAAAGACAATATTGAGTAATTTCAATTCAAAATT
>RZYO01000247.1 GCA_009930325.1 Spirochaetia bacterium
ACTAATAGTAAATGCCCTTACTATTTATAATTAAGTTTTTTATTTTTGTTTCAAAATTCCTCTCCCGCTAAAGCAGGGAGCTTCCTTTTGAAAGGAGTGATTAATTATGATATATTTCACATCTGATTTACATTTTTCTCATGAAAATATTATGAAATATTGTGGTAGACAATTTTTAAATAAAGATATTATGAATAGTCATATTATTAAAGAATATAATAATATAGTTAAAAAAGATGATACTTGTTATATTTTAGGTGATATGTGTTTAGATATTAAAAAAAGAGAATTGCAACATTATATTTCTTTGATGAATGGCAAAAAAATATTAATAGCTGGTAATCATGATTCTTTTAAGGTTTATGATTATTATGATATGGGATTTGATGCTGTATATGGACATATTAAAATGATATATAAAAATAAAGAAATATATATTGTTCATGATCCTGCATTAGCACAAATACCTGATACTCTTTGGTTTTGTGGGCATGTTCATAATTTATTTAAAAAATTAACTACTTTAAACAATTCTGTTATTATTAATGTTGGTGTTGATGTATGGGATTATAAACCTCAAACTATTGATTATTTAATTGATTATTCTTTAAATGATGAAGATATAATTTATAATAAAGAAGCATCTGAATCATTAAGACCAACTAATAGATTTAATAAAATAAATCATTTTGATATTATTGAGGTCAATTAAGTTATGGCTAGATATACTAAATTGATAATGGTTACAGAAGCAAATAATAATAAATTTTATGAGATGAAAGATAATGAAGATGGAACTTTTACAGCTATCTGGGGAAGAGTAGGAGGAGGATCAGAATCTAAGATTTATAATTATAGAGAATGGGATAAAAAATATAAAGAAAAAATTAGAAAAGGATATGAAGATATCACAAATTTATGTACTGTTCCAGATAAAAAATCTAATATATTTAAAGATATTTTAGATAATAAGGTACAGTCATTTGTTAGAACTATTCAAAGTTATTCTAAAGAAGCTGTGAAAGAAAATTATATTGTTACTACAGCAACACAGTTACAATTTGATTCTGCTCAAGAAATTATGATAAAGTTAAATGATATGGATTATAATGATTCTAATTCTATAAATGATTTACTTTTAAGTTTATTTAAAATAATTCCTAGAAAAATGAAAAAAGTTAATGATTTTCTTTATAATAAAATATCTAAAGAAAAATTAACTGAAATTTATATAAGAGAACAATCATTATTAGATATTCTTTCTACTCAAATAAAAACAGATGTTATAGAAGAAAATGCTGATTCTAATACAACATTAATTGAAGCATTGGGCTTGACAATTAACCATATAGATGATATAATGATTATCAAGGAGGTTAAAGGTCTTCTTGGAGAAATATCAAATAGGTTTTCTGATTTATATGAGGTGAAAAATGTAAAAACAGAAAATAGATATAAAAGATATTTTGAAACTGTTAATAATAAAAATGAAAAATTATTTTGGCATGGCAGCAGGAATGAAAATTGGTGGTCTATTATTCAAACAGGATTGCTTTTAAGACCAAATGCAGTAATTACCGGAAAAATGTGGGGTGAAGGTCACTATTTTGCTCCTTCTGCAAAAAAATCAGAAGGATATACATCATTAAGTGGTTCATATTGGGCTAGGGGAAGTAGTAAAAAAGGATATATGGCATTATATAATGTACATATGGGTAATCAATATGATGTTTATTCTCATTTTAGTGGTGCTGGTTATTTAAATTATAATAAATTAAGAAATTTAGGTAATTATGATTCTTTATATGCACATAAAGCACATAATTTCTTATATAATGATGAAGCAGTAATATATCAAGAACAACAAAATACTATCAAATATTTGGTAGAACTAAATTAAAAGGATGGGATTAAATGAGCAGAATGGCAATTTGTGATTGTAGAAATGCAGCTTTTGAAGTATTTTCTTCTTATTGGTCAGATGATGAAGTTTCTCCAAAAGTAATTAAAATTGTTGCAAAATATTTATCTATGAGATATGGTTATACTACAGTTAATCAGATAACTCAAGAACTTCTTTCAATTCTTCATGGTTTTGAAATGGATGATCTTTCTCTTTGTAGAGAAAGAGAAAGTAAAATTTCTAATCAAGTTAGAAATGTAATGCATTCTAAAAAAGTTAGAAAAGAATTTTATGTTATGGGAGAAGTTAAAGAAACTAAACAGTATATTTGGGCTGGCGATGATCTTGGAAAAATTGAAAAAATTAATAGATCAAGTTTTGTTGATTTTTGTAATAGTGATGATTGTTCAGAATGCGATGATTGCTCAGAATGTGATTGTTGCGAAATTAGCGATGATCAATAGTTAAAAAGAAAGGATGATGTGAAATGGATTTATTTGATATTTTCACCAATAATTATAGTAATATTTGTGAAAGGCTTAAATCCATTTCACATAATGATAAATCTTTAGGAGTTTCATGTATTTATCATCAAGAAGATACTATATTTGACCATACTAGAATGGTTTATGAATACATGGTAAATAATAGTTATGATTATGATATGCTTCTTGCTGGT
>RZYO01000093.1 GCA_009930325.1 Spirochaetia bacterium
AATGTTGAACTAAAATATGCATTACTAACTCCCAGTAAGTCACAAATAACATCTTGATTAAAATTTTTATCTTGATAATTTTGTTCTATTAGTTTTTTTGCTACTTCTACAAATTTAATATTACTAGATTCTCTCTTATCTTGAATTTTACTGTTTATTTCAAGAGATATTTCTATTAATTTAGGAATTGTTGAGTTAATTGTATTTATTTCAGAGATTTTACTTATTAAATGAGAATATTTACTTAAATTTAAATTGTAACTTAAAGCTAGATTTGTAAGTCTTGAAACAACTTTCAAATTGAAGGATTCGATTTCAAGTGGGTCAAAATTTGAATCTTTAGAGTATAATTCTTCAATTGATTTAATAATATCATTTTTGCTTCCTAATTTAATTGTGTTGATATATTTCTCAATATAGGTATCATTGGTATCATTAGTATTTTCAATAATATTTTTTGATTCTAAATCTTCGATAAAAAAGATACTTTGATCTTTGTAATACAATTTATAATTAATTGCGTTAATACATTGTTTATAAGATTTTGATAAATCTTTAAAGGATTCAACAGTTTCACTTATTCCAATATTACATTCAGATTTAGTATAGAATTTAATATATTGATTTAATTCTTGTATTTTTTTAATTGTTCTTTTTTTAAACAAAGGTTTTTCAATTGACTCTTGTCCTTTATGTGAATAATAAAAAGTTAATATCATATTATTATTGTTTATTGATTGAATCATATTTGAATCAATATCAAAGAAACTTTTTAAGATATCTTTAATTGTTAATAAATTTAATTTAATATCTTTATCGTTTTCTGGTTCTATTACGCAAGTAATATAATAATCTTTGTTATAGGGTAAATTATAATCTTCTATTAAATCTTTTACATCTTCGTAATTATTAAAATAAATTTCATTTATAACTTTTTCTCTCATTGCTGGAACTAAATTATTATATATTTGCTCAAGTCTTTCTTTATTTGTTCTCAATGAAATTTCATTGTCTAAATTTTCTTTTAATTTTTTTAATAACTCAATTATATCAATTTTTGATACAGGTTTTAAAACATATTCTGTTACATTTAGTTTTATTGCACTTTGAGCATAAGAGAATTCATCATGCCCTGATAATATTATAATTGTAGCAGTTGGCATATTTTTTCTTAATTCTTTTATTAATTCAAGCCCATCCATATAAGGCATTTTAATATCTGTAATAACAACATCAGGGATTTTTTCTTCAATTAAATCTAATGCTTCAAGACCATTTTCAGCTTCGCCAGCAATAAAAAAGCCATAATCTTCCCATGGAATCTGACTTTTCATTGTTTCTCTTACTCTTGATTCATCGTCTACTAAAATTATTGAATACATAAAAGTATTTTAAGATAAGTAAAGACATATAGCAACAAAAATTTAATTATTGTCTTATATGATCTTTTGCATAATATTAATATTTATATATAATAACATTTGAAATGCATTTTGATTTAAATGAGAAAAAAATAGTGTTTTAAAGTAGAAAAAATAATTTAGGAATAATTGATGAAAAAAATAGAAGTTGTTGCAGCAATAATTCAAAAGGATAATAAAGTTTATTGTGCTAGAAGAGCTGATAAAGGTGAAGTCGCATTGAAGTGGGAATTCCCAGGGGGAAAGATAGAAAAAGACGAAGATGCTAAAGACGCCTTAATAAGGGAAATTCAAGAAGAATTGAATATAACAATAAATGTTAATGAATTTTTTTTAACTGTAGAACATCAATATAATTCATTTTTTATAACTATGCATAGTTTTAAATGCAATATTATAAAAGGTGAAATAAAAAGAAATGAACATGTTGAAGATTGCTGGTTAAATGTTAATGAGTTATCTTCTTTGGATTGGGCTGAGGCTGATAAACCTATAGTTAATAAATTAATAGAGTCTATTCAGCTGTAGTAAAATATTCATATAAATCATCTCTAACAGGGGTTTCAAGTTTATATTTAATTTTGAAAGCTGTGGTGTTATCTATATTTATTTCTTGAGCGTCATCAATTGGATATATTTCTCCTAGGAAATAGAAATCTTTTGAATTGTTTGTGGCTTTATTTTTTCTTACAAATAAATATATTTTTGTATTTCTTGTTTTTGAATTGTATATGTAATCCCAATCTTTTGAGCCTATTTTTCTAAACTTTTTAGAAATTGCAATTAATATACTATTGGAAATAAAATGGTCTTGATAATTTATTGCATTTTCTTCTTTTTCATAATTTATAAAAACAGGTAATGTGTTTGTTTTTTTATCATACATATATCCATTCATTACTGCTGAATTGTCTTTTTCCCAATTCAAGGCTTTACATACATCTTCATAAGAATATTGCTTGAATAAAGAGAGTTTTGTGTTTTTGTATTTATCAGCATAATAAAGTGCATGCTGTTCTGATGCATATTCAATTATTTCATATATACAATTAATAAAGGTGTTGTTTTGAATATAAGATAGTAGTTGTTTTGATGGTTTTATATAGTTATTTTCTTCTTTAATTAAAGAACAAGCAATATGCTTTTGATAGCTGTTTTTTGTATTTTGAATGTTATTATAGTTATGTGATAATATTTTTAAGGCTACTTTTTCTGAATTAGTATTATATTTTATTTGTGGTTCTCCAACATTATTATAATCTGGAATAATAACTTTTTTAAGAAGATTGATAGAATCAGAATCTTTTCCTTTACCTATTTTTGTAGATAAATAATTTAAAGCCAACAATTCGTTTTCATTTAAAGAATAAGGTGTATTATCTTTTTCACACTCTTTGACTAATTGATAATAAGAACCATAATTATCAATTACTAAATCATATGAAACATCAGCGAATTTATTAAATTCATCTAATGTTGGTATATGAGCTAACTCGCTTTTTAATATGCTATATGCTTCTTTAATATTTTTTTTAGTACTTAAATTACTATTATCAATTGCATTATATATTTGATGTCTTGAAACTTGATCAAAATCAATTGTAGAACATCCTGATAGGAATGAAGAACCATCGCTTACTGTTTTTCTAATGGTTTCTCGATTGAAAGATTTGTCAGAGGATAGTGCCATCGGGATACAATAATTTTTTTCATAATTTCCAATAAAATCTAAAACAACAACAAATTCTTTATCATAACATTTTCGTAAACCTCTTCCTAATTGTTGAACAAAAATAACTGCTGATTGGGTAGGTCTTAATAAAACAATTTGATTAACAGAAGGTATATCTACACCTTCATTGAAGATATCTACACTGAAAATATAATCGAAATATTCATCATCATAATCATCGCTTTCTAATTTTTGTATTGCTTCTTCTCTTTCTTCTATCGAGTTTTTTGAAGATAATGCGATAGTTTTATATCCTTTTTTATTGAATTTATCTGATAATATTTGAGCTTCTTCAACATTTCTACAAAAAATCAAACCTTTTACTCTATCTCCTGAATATCCATAGAAATTTATTTTTTCTATGATATTTTTAACTCTTTCATCACGACTTAAATCATTAATTGAAGTTTGATCATCAACAATTTTCCCATCAATATAGATTTCAGATATTCCAAAATAATGAAAGGGACATAATAAGTCAAAATCCATTGCTTGTTTTAGATCAATCCTAAGAGCTATATTTCTATCAAAGAGAGGTAAAATATCTTTTGCATCTGTTCTACTAGGGGTTGCGGTCATACCGAACAAGAATTTTGGAGAGAAATATTCAATAATATTTTGATAACTATTTGATGCAGCTCGATGTGCTTCATCAATTATAATATAATCAAATTCTGAAGGAGTGAATTTTGAATAGATTTCTTTTTTTGACATCATATTCATTGTTGAAAATAAGTAATCACAATCAAAATCTTTATATTTTCCTGTTAAAAAACCAGTTTTAATTTCTGTCCCCAATACTGTTTTATAACTTTCTTCTGCTTGAATTAATAATTGTTCCCTATGGGCAAGAAATAATAATTTTCTTGGTTTTGCTGCTTTAACATCAAAAGCTGATAAATATGTTTTTCCTGTTCCTGTTGCTGAAATTAAAATTGCTTTTTTTTCACCATTTTCTCGTAATTGACTTAAAGCTTTTACAGCATTAATTTGCATTTGATTAGGTTCAAGTGTTAAGGTTTTAATATTATATTCTTTTACAGTTTTTCTTAGGTCTTTAGTTTTCTCATAAATCTTTTTGTAATTCTCTATCCACTCTTTTGAGTAAGAAGTAGAATTTTCCCATAATTTAAGAAAGTCATCATTGATGTTTTTTAGTAAAGCCCCATTATTCTTGCCAGATATTTTTAAATTCCATTCCTTGTTAGAAAGAAGTGCTTGTTGTGTTATATTTGAACTACCAATTAAAACAGATAGATAATCTTCCTGTTCAAATAAATAACCCTTTATATGGAAAGCATCTTTATCATATATTTTTATTGTTAAATTAGAGAATTCATTTAGTCTTTCAAGAGCTTTAGGATCCGAAAAATTTAAATAATTTGATGTAATTATTTTACCTTTAATATTCTTTTTTTCTAATTCTTTTAAAGTTTCTAGTAGAATATTAACACCACTATAAGTAACAAAAGCAACTGAAAAACAAAAGCTTATACAATGTGATAATTCATTTTTTAATTGAGTTAATACTTTTAATCCATTTATGCTATCGTTAATGATTAGTTGTGGAGAAAATCCAATTTTAGCTTCAATACTATTATCTATTAAGCCATACTCTGTTGCTTTTAATATTGTAGAAGAATTAGTGTTCATTATTGGCAGCTTAACATGGTAAAATTTATAAGTAAAGATCAATAATTTTTGAAAATAACTATATTTTATTTAATTTTCTTTTGCTTGCTAAGTTTTATTTGCTAGGATATGATTATTTTCATGAAAGTTTTAGTTATGGATGATGAGGAAAAAGTTTGTTCTTTAGTTTGTGCTTTGATATTATGGGATGAGTTAGGCCTTGAGTTAGTTGGTACTGCTGGAGATGGTTTAGAAGGTTTGAAACTTATTGAAGAAAAGAATCCCGATATATTGATTACTGATATTCGAATGCCTTCTTTAGATGGCTTAGAATTAATTGAAAGAGCAAAAAGCGTAAATCCAAATTTACAAGTTATTATTATTAGTGGTTATAGGCAATTTGATTATGCAAAAAAAGCTATAAAATTTGGTGTTTCTGATTATTTGTTGAAACCAATAAAACAAAACGAATTGCAAAACGCTTTAAAAAAAATGGTCTCTAATTATGAGGATAAAAAAAATTATAGTACTTATTTATCAAATAGGGATGAAATTAGAAGTTATTATTTAATAAATTATTTGCAAAATGGACTTAATAAAGACAAAATAAATGAATTATATGATTCTTCAATAAATATCATTATGTCTTTAATAAAAATCGATGGTGAATTCTTTAATTATGATAATGAAGCTAAAACGGTAATTAAAAATAAATTAAAAGATAATTTTTCACATTATCTAGGAAATTTATCGAATTGGGATATTATTTATTTAGATAAATATTATACTTTTCTTTTAATTATTCCAATTGATACTATTTTAGATTTTGACTTGAGTGATAATTTAAAGAAAGCCTTTAAAGAAGTTGTTATAAATTTTTATTCTTTGTTTCCTAATTTAGAATTAACTTTTTGTCAAGGTTTTTTACTTTCTGATATTAACTCGATAAGTAATGAATTTGACAGATTAATTGAGTTAAGTTATAAGCGAATAGATTTAGATTCAGGAAATTATTTAGCTAATGATGAAATAGAACTCTATTGTGATTATGAAAAATCAGATTTTTTTGTAAAAAATGTATTATCATTATTTGTTGAAGAAGAAGTTAAAATTAATGAAATAAATAAATTAATGCTAATATTAAGTAATTTAAATAAAGAGAGTTTTTTATTAACTATAATTGATATAACTAAAAAGTTGACACTTTTTTTTCAAGAGCAATTAGATATAGAAACTTTAGAGAAAATATCCTTTGAGGAATTATTTTTTATTAATAAAAAATCTTTAATTATAAATTTCTTAAAAAATAAATTAGTTATTATTAATGAGCTTTTTATTCAAAAAAGAAAAAATGATAGTTCAAAACCTATAAAAGAAGCACAAAATTATATTCAATTGAACTATTCAGACAATCAATTATCCTTAGATTTTGTTTCAAATTTAGTTCATTTGTCATCTCCTTATTTCAGCTCACTATTTAAAAAAGAAACTGAAAAAGGGTTTGCAGAATATTTAAGAGAAGTAAGGATTGAGAAATCAAAGGAATTATTAGCTAGTACGAATTTAGCTATAAAAGATATTTCAAAAAAAGTTGGATACCAAGATCCAAGACATTTTACTAAGTGTTTTAAAAGTCAATTAGGAATAAAGCCTCAGGATTATAGGAAGTTGTATGGTTAAAGTAAAATGGCTTAAAGAACCAAAATATATAGAAACAAGAATAATTTTATTTTTTATTTTAAGTTTATTCTTAGTATTAATAACTTTATTTTTTGTTTTTTTATCCCATTTTGGCAGAATAAAAAGTGATTTTTGGTTTTTCCTACCACTAGCTTTAATTTTATTGTTAATTATTTATGGGTATTATAATATTTTTGTTCCTTATAAGAAATTTAAACATTTACTTCAATTATTTAACTCTGGGCAGACATATTCACATTTTTCAGATTTAAAAAATCCTTTAAGTAAAGATTATGTGGAATTAGATAATAGATTAGCTCAAATCTTAGATAGTGATATTTTGATGAGTGTTAGTAAAAGGCAAGCGCAGTATCTTGCCCTACAAAATCAAATTAATCCTCATTTTTTATATAACACATTAGAAGGAATTAGATCTGAAGCTTTAAGTGAAGGAAATATTTCAATTAGTTCAATGTGTGAAGCTTTAGCTACTTTTTTTAGATATACTATAAGTCACGTTCAGAATTTAGTACCATTATCTCAAGAGCTTGAGAATACTCAAAATTATTTTTATATTCAGCAATATAGATTTGGTGAAAGATTGTCTATGGAAATATCTTTCATTGATGGATGTAAAGAAGATGCACTTAGAATACGTATTCCTAAATTAACATTACAGCCTATTGTTGAAAATGCAATTGTACACGGATTAGAATGTAAAAAAGGGAAAGGTCTTTTATTAATAAACATTGAATTATTTGATTCAAGGTTATTAATTAGTGTTAAAGATAATGGGGTTGGAATGGATGAAGAAAAACTCAAGAAATTACAAAGACTCCTTTCAAAGGAAGGCGCTGACCAACAAGATTATAATTCTAATGAAGGTGGAATAGCTTTAATTAATGTAAATAATAGGATAAAGATTTTGTTTGGAGAAAGATTTGGACTTAATGTAACAAGCTGTAAAGATTTAGGAACAGATGTAAATATTAGTCTTCCAATCGAGTATAAAAGTTCAGAGGACTCTTGATGAAAAAAGAAGTACTTTGTCTAGAAAAAGTTTATATACCACCTTTCCTTGAAGATTTAAATATGCATGTTTTAGAAGGAGAAATTGTTGGATTAATTCCAATTAATATTTTAGGTGTTGATGAATTAGTTACTCTTATTGGGTATGGGTATTCTCTTCATTATGGATATGTTTCTTATGATGGGAAAGTTGTAAATGATTATTTAGATCCTAATCCTAAGAAAAATAATGTATTAATTATTGATAAAGAAACTACTCTTATTGATTCTTTAAGTGTATATGAAAATCTTTTTGTAATCAGGAAGGGGTTTTCAAAACACTTAATAAATAAAAAAATGTTAATACAGCAAACACAAATGCTTTTAAATGATTTAAATATAAAAATTTCACCTCATGTTTTAGTTGAAAATTTATCATTATATGAAAAAGTAGCTTTAGAACTTGTTAAGGCCCAAATTTTATGTTCAAAACTCGTGATTCTAAAAGATATTTCTAGTTTTATTAATGAGAAAGATATTGAAAAATTGCATAATTTAATGAGGAAAATAAGTAAAAAAGGGATAAGTTTTTTGTATATATGTAATCATCATCAAGAGGCTTTTTTGATTAGTGATAGATGCTATTTGATGAAAGAAGGACATATGGTAAAGAATTTGCTTCCTAATGAAATGACTGATAAAGTTATGGAATATTATAGCTATGTTTTTGAGCATAGTTTATCTACTTCAGAAAGACAAAAACTATATGATAACCAAGAAAAAACAAAAGATATAATTTTTTCAGTAAAACATGTTTTTTTTGAAAAATTAAAGAATTTATCTTTTGATATTCATAAAGGAGAAACTATCGTTTTATTTGATAGTGATAACTCAATCATTGAGAGTTTATCAAAATTATTGAAAGTTGAAAATTTCCCAAATAAGGGTCAAATAAAACTTAAAAACAAAAATATTAATAAAAAAGATAGAAGAATAGCTTTAATAGATAAGAAACCTCTAGAATCAAATATATTTTATTCCATGTCTGTAATGGATAATATCTTATTTTGTGCTGATCATAAATTAAAGAATTTATGGTTTAATCATAAGATTGAAAAAGCTATATCCAAAGCTCTTTATAAAGATCTTGGGAATATTGTTTTTGAAAAAGACTTAAAAAATCTAAATGAATCCCAATTGTTTGAGGTTCTTCATCAAAAGATTTTATTTCAAAAACCTGATTTGCTTGTGTTAATTCAACCTTTTTCTTTTTTAGATATGTATCAGAGATTAAAAAATATTGAGTATTACGACACACTAAAAAAGAATGGCGTTTCAATATTAATTTTGGCACTTTCAATATCTGATACTCTTCAAGTAGCTGATAGATTATATTTTGCTTCAGAAGGTAAAATTATTAATTCATATTTAAGAAAAGACTTTTCTTTATTATCTCATTTACATGGTTCTTTACCTCAAAATAAATCATAAATCATAAAAATACCCCACCTTTTCATAATTTTGATGCTCTTTTCAACTCATATTTTACATGAGAGGATATTAATGTCGAGAGGAGTTATTAAGCAATGAGTGAGCAATATATAGTTGAAATGAGAAATATTTCTAAATCTTTTCCAGGTGTTAAAGCTTTAGATAATGTTAATTTTCATCTAAAAAGCGGGCAAGTAATGGCTCTATTAGGAGAAAATGGCGCTGGTAAATCTACTTTAATGAAAATCTTATCTGGGGTTTATACTCGAGATGAAGGTACAATTCATATCTTTGGGGAAGAAATAAAAGGTCATTTAACACCTAAAAGTGCTCAAGAAATAGGTGTTGCAATTATTCACCAAGAACTTAATATGTGTTCTCATTTAACAGTAGCAGAAAATATTTTTCTTGGTAAAGAATTACATTCTAAAGGTTTATTAAAAGACAAAGAGATGATTAAAAAATCTCAAGAAGTGCTTAATAAATTGAAAATTGATATAAATCCCACATCTGTTGTTGGATCATTGGGTGTTGGTCAACAACAAATGGTTGAAATAGCTAAAGCTTTAGAATCAAATGCTAAGGTATTAATAATGGACGAACCAACAAGCGCTCTAACTTCTAAGGAAATTGACGATTTATTTAGAATAATTAGAGAAGTAAAAGCAAATGGTTGTGGAATAGTTTATATCTCTCATAGATTGGAAGAGTTACAACATATTGTTGATTATGTAACAATAATGAGAGATGGTCGATATATTACTGAAGGTAATTTTAAAGATTTAACTTTAAAAGATATTATCTCAAATATGGTTGGTAGAGAAATTAAAGAACAATTTCCAAGAGTAGAAACTAAAAAAGGTAAAAAGATTTTTAGTGTAAATAAATTAAATGCCGGAAGAATGGTTAGAGATGTTAGTTTTAATGCTTATGAAGGTGAAATCTTAGGTATAGCTGGATTAATGGGAGCTGGAAGAACAGAAACTACAAGAGCTATTTTTGGAGTAGATCCTAAAGAAAGTGGTGAGATAATTATTCAAGGTGAAAAAGTAGAGATTAAATGTCCAATGGATGCTATAAAGCATGGAATTGTATTAGCTCCAGAGGATAGAAAAAAAGATGGACTCTGTACAAAATTATCTGTTAGAGAAAATATTGCTTTAGCTAATTTAGATGCTTTATGTTTAAAAGGCGGCATTGTAAATAGAAAAAAAGAAAGAAAAATTGTAGAAAAAGCAATTAATGATTTGAAAATTAAATTGCCAACAAGTGAAGTAAATGCCGCAAGTCTATCCGGAGGGAATCAACAAAAAGTTGTTGTTGCTAAATGGTTGGCTAGAAATAGTAAGGTTGTTATTTTTGATGAACCTACTAGAGGCATTGATGTGGCAGCTAAAGTTGAAATTTATAATATAATGAATATTTTAAAAAGCAATGGAATTGCAGTAGTTTTTGTATCAAGTGAAATGCCAGAAGTTTTAGGGATTTCAGATAGAATTGTAGTTATGTGTGACGGAAGAGTTACAGGTTCTTTAATTACAAAAGATACAAATCAAGAAGAAATATTATCATATGCAACAAAATTTGAAAAAAAGATTGACTAAGAGGAATAGGAAATGAATCAAAAATTGGAAAGCCCCTATAAAAGATTATTAGCTATAAGGGGTATGGGACAAGTATTAACTGTTACTATTGGATTGATTATCCTTTGTATTGTTTTTGGATTAATGAATCCAATGTTTTTCTCATCACGAAATGTATCAAATTTATTAAGACAAATCGCTCCAATCTTATTAATTGGTATAGGTCAATCTTATGTATTATTAATAGGTCAAATTGACCTTAGTATAGGCTCCGTTGTTGGCATGAGTTGTATGATTAGTGCAACTTTAATGACAAGAGGTGTAACACCCATAATCGCAGTTATTATAACTATTATTTGTGCTTTAATGGTTGGTCTTGTAAATGGATTTTTAGTAGCTTGGTGTAAATTACCTTCATTTATTGGAACTCTTGGAACAATGACTATTGCTAGAGGTATAGCTCAAATAGCAAATAATAATTATAACACTGATTCAATTGGAGAAGCTGCTGAGGGTTTTAGAAACTTCTTCTACTATGGGAAAAGTCTTGGTCTCTATAATACGATTTGGATAGCTTTATTATTGTGGCTAGTCTTCAATTTTGTTTTAACACGTACTCGTACAGGAAGGCATGTTTATGCTGTAGGTTCTAATATTGAAGCTGCTAGATTATCGGGCGTTTCAGTAGTTGGAACAACAATAAAAGCCTATTTAGTATCTTCTTTTGTAAGTTGCGTTGTTGGTTTGATAACAACAGCAACAAGCGGTATGGGAACAATGGATGCAGGTATGTCGTACGAATTATACGCTGTTGCAGCATCTGTAATTGGTGGTGTATCTACTTTAGGTGGACAAGGATTGCTTTTTGGAACTGTTATTGGAGCATCAATTTGGGGTGTTTTGCAAAATGGTCTTCAATTTGCTGGAGCTCCTATTGCAATAAGAAATATTGTAATTGGAATTATCGTAGTGGTTTCAGTACTTCTTGATGTAATTGTTAGAAGCAATAAATCAAAAAGTTGGAAAATATTTAAAAAATAATAGCGAAAGCTAATAAAAAAGGAGAAGAAAGATGAAAAAAGGTTTATTAATTTTTATACTTTCAATCGTTACTGTTGTGGGCTTATTTGCTCAAGGTCAAAATGAATCATCAAATAAAAAGATTTATTTAATTACAATGGACCAAATGGATCAACATTGGCAAAATGTTAATGCAGGTTGTGAAAAAGCTGTAGCAGAGTTAGGTGGAATTGATTACAAATGGTTAGCTCCAGATATTAAAGATGATAACAAACAAATTGAATCAATCAATAATGCTGTTGCTGGTGGTGCTGATGTTATTTTATTAGCTGCTAACGGACCAAATGCTGTTACTTCAGCTTTAAAAGAAGCTACTTCAGCTGGTGTTAAAATTGTTTATGTTGATAGTGCTGCTGATTATCCTGGTGAACAAATTCTTGCAACAGATAATGAAGCTGCAGGAACAACTGCTGGAAAACAGATGCTAGAAGCTTTAAAAGCAAATGGAGTTAATTCTGGTTCAATTGGTATTATCAACGTTAATGCTGCAACTGCTTCAACTGTAGCTCGTGAAAAGGGTTTTAGAAAAGCTTTCGAAGGTTCTTCA
>RZYO01000248.1 GCA_009930325.1 Spirochaetia bacterium
ACTATTAATACTAGGGTTAATTTAATGAAACAAATATTTAGAACTTATAAAGTATTAAATAAAGATAACTTAAAATCAATAATGAAACGTTTTAAATATCAATATCAAAGAGCAACATTAGTAATGATTAATAATTATTGTTATGATAATAATATTGATTTTCATTTAATAATACCGTCGCTAAAAAGAACTCCAATTAAATTACCAGAGATACTTTCAATGGAAGAAATAAAACTAATAATTGAATCTGCACCCTATCCTTACAATTTAGCTATAAGATGTATTTTTAATATGGGCGCAGGATTAAGAGTCTCTGAAATAATAAAATTTTCATGGGGACACATTAGATGGGTTGATTGGTTACAAAATCAAAATAGTTATGGCGTTGCACTAATCAAAAGTGGTAAAGGTAGTAAAGATAGAGTTGTTAATATCCCTCAAAAATTAATGAGCGATTTATATCAATATGCAAAAGAACTAAACGTTTTAAACGAATATTCTATACCTACTGGCTCTATGATCTTTAAATTTGGTTTTGAAGATAAATATATTAGAGAACGTAGAAAAAGGTTAAAAGTTCCATCAATAGATGATGGCTGGAAATTTGATTATGTGCATTATTCGTATGACTGGTTTAGATATAATATTATAAAAAGATATTGTGAAAAAGCATTAAACAAACATATTAAAATCCATAGTTTGAGACATTGCGTTAGTGAAGATACAGAAATATTAACAATTAACGGGTGGAAAAATTATAATTCTATAAAAAAAGGGGATATTATTTTTTCTTATAATGTAAAAAAAGATTGCATAGAAAGAGATAGTATAAAAGATATTAATAAATATTTTTTTACTGGTAATCTCGAACGTATAAAAAATTCGTATATTGATACATTAATCACACCAGAACATAAAATTGTTGTTAAAGAAATCAGTAGAAAATATAATCCTATAGAATATAGCCTAGTTAAATTCTCAGAACTTAATAAGAAAGCATGGAATATTAATTATAAATTATCTTCTAAATTAAATGATAATAATATAAAAATTGGTATTGAACAATCTGGAATTCTAGGTTGGATACTGTCAGATGGACATATTTCTAATAGAAAAGAGCCTACAATAACGATATCACAATCCTATTCTAGTAATTTAGAAAAATGTTTATATATAAAAAATTTATTAGATAAATCAAAAACCCCTTATTCTCTGAACATAAGGACACAAAAAGCTAATCCTTTTAGGGATAGCGAGTCTATTTTTTGGGATTTTACTTTACTAAAAGGTGGTAATCATAGCAAATATAATTTAGGAAAAAATCATGAATGGATTTTTAAATATATAAATAAGGATAGAACGCCTAACCTAAATGAGATATTATCTTTATCTTTTAAAGAATTAGAATCTCTCTATAATAGTATTATGCTTGGTGATGGAACTAAAAAGAATTATAACAGTAGAGAATATGCTGGACAAAATAAAGAGAGAATTGAACTTGTTAGAATTTTATGTTGTCTCCTAGGACATATATCTTCAAAAGGATCAAAAGAACAAAATAAAAAGAAATATAGTAGAGTATACATAAGAGAAAATAAAGACTATTGCCAATTATTAGGATATAAAGGACATTTTTCTAAGGAAAAATATAAAGGGATTGTTTGGTGTCCAGAAACCAATAATGGAACTTTTATTGCAAAAAGAAATAATAAATGTTTTATAACAGGGAACTCCAGATCTACCTATTTATATGAGTATGAAAATGTCCCAATTGAAAAATTACAAGTTTTATTAGGCCATTCTTCACTAAATACAACAATGTTATACACAAAGGTTAACCCTAGAAAAATATTCGAACAAATCAAAGAAACTAAAGAATTATAATTTTTTAGGGGGTATAATTATATCAACTTAACAAAAATACCCCTCGTTTTTTGGCTCTAAACGAGCCGTTTTTTTACCAATTTACCTCAACTTGTTCTAATTTCTTCTTATCGAATAATTTACCGAAATTATCAAAACCTTCTAGTTTTAAATAGAAATTAAGTGTTGTTAATAGTTTTTTATCATCTAGTTGAGTTTTTTCTTTAAGCATGTTCCATAGATCCCTTTTATTTCTAATCTTACCGCTTTTAATATCATCAATAGAATTATTAATTATTCTTTCTGGAGTTAACTTCTCAACAATACCATAAGCTAGCTTTTCTTCCTCGGTTAGTTCTCCTATTGCCTTTTTATCTTCAACTAATTTATCATATTCTTTCTTAAATCCTGGAGTTAACTTACTGAAATAGATTTTGCCTATATATTCTGGATGTATCCATGGTAAGACATAATTCATTTTAGGATTTTCTTTTAAGAAACGTTCTTCCCTATCTAATATCTCTTGAATGTTTAAACCATGTCCACCTTTACGTCCTTGCGTCTTACAATATATTTCGCAAACTCCTCTTCTTACCCACAACCATAAACATAGATGTGAAGCTAGTTTTGGATCTATTTCCCTTTCATAAGGCATTAATAAAAAATAAATATTATAGTTCTTACGATTACGATTCTTTCTAGAAGCGAT
>RZYO01000094.1 GCA_009930325.1 Spirochaetia bacterium
TACTTGTCAACTTAATTTGTTGCTATATATCTAATTAGAAAGAAAAAAAGAAAAGGTTCCTTGAAAAAGGAACCCTAAATGTTAAAAGTTACAGATTAAATAATCAAAAAATACCAACACGATACGAATTGTCTCAACAATTAGAAAGACGAAGAATAAAAAGAGAAAAGAAAATATTAAAAAAACAAAGAGACGAATTAAATAAAAAAGAAAAGTAACTCTTTCTTAATTTATTTGAGGTTGAAACATTAGATACTTTATAATATATTAAGCGTGAAGGATAATAAATTACAAAGAAAATAATTTATTGTTACTTTTAAAATCTAATCTCAGAGGAGGAAATAGATGTCAGACGATAGTGGCAGTCCTTTGCCTAGGCTTTTATCAAACAAACTACCAGTTTCCTCCCTTAATCACATATAAGGTATTGTTTTGTGCTTTAAGAGGAAACTTCTTGGAGGACAGAAATGATTACATTAAGAAATAATGTGGTATCCCGAGTTCCAGGTGATATTCCACGCACTACAGATTATGTATGGGTTGATGCAAGAGATATCAACAGAGATGATATCGCAATACTTGAAGAAGAATATTCAATTGATAGTGAACTCCTAGCAGACATAATGGACCCAGATGAACAAGCACGTATTGAAAAAGAAGATGATTATACAGCATTAATTGTACGTTTACCTGCAAAAGATGATGACTGTGAAGGTGTTAATCAATATGCAATTCCTCTAGGTATTGTTCTTTATAAAAATATGGTAATAACCATTTGTCAAAGTGATTCTGTAGTTTTAGAAGATTTTGCAAAAAAACGTTTTAGACAATATCCTGTTGAAACTAAAGAAGGTTTTGTTATTTCAATTATGGAGAGAGCTGCTTTAGTTTATATCAGGTTGTTAAAATATATTAATAGGCAAAAAAATCAAGTAGAAGAAAAATTAAGTGGTGTGGTAATGAATAGAGAATTACTACAGTTAATGCAAATTCAAAAAAGTTTAGTTTTCTTTAAAACAAGTTTAACTACTAATGAATTACTTTTAGAAAAGTTACAAAAATCACCATATTTTATTTTATCAAGTGAAGAAGAAATTGATTTCTTAGAAGATGCTATTACAGATAATAAACAGGCTATTTCAATGGCAAATATTTATTCAGATTTGTTACATGGTACTATGGATGTATTTGGTTCCGTAATTAGTAATAATATGAATATAATAATGAAAAGATTAACAATCTTATCAATTGCTTTGATGTTCCCAACTTTTATTGTAAGTTATTATGGAATGAATGTAAATTTGCCATTTTCTAAAATACCTCATATTTGGGCTTGGTTATTATTAGCTTGTTTTATTTCAGCTATTATAGGAGCTTGGTTTATATCAGATAAGAGAAATAATAATGTTTTAAAAAAAGCTAATGCTTTAGAAGAAAAACAGAAAGATCGAAATAAAAAATTGAAGAAAAAGAAATTTTTATCATGAAAAGCAAAATGGCAATTACAAAAGATTGTCATTTTTTTATATGATATAAGATATGAAAAAAGTAATTATTCTATTAATTAATTTATTTTTTATGGTATCTGGGTTTTCTCAAGGAACAAAGGATTTTAATTATAAAATGAATATAAAAGAAAAAGTGATTTTAGATACGGATATGGTTGAAGGCTTTGATGATGGCGTTGCATTATTAATGCTTGAAAATGCACAAAATATTGATTTACTTGGAGTAACTCTTGTTGCAGGTAATACAACAATGCCAAGAGCTTGCGCTACTGCTATTAAACAAGTTGAAATAATAAAATCTGATACAAAAATATATTTAGGAAGTAATCTCCCATTAAGCGAAAAAAGATATACTTCTTCTTTTTTTGAGGAAGAAGAAAAAGCTGGAAACAAAATAGCTTATGCTGGGTTTTTAAATATTTTAAAAAATAAAGGTATTGAGCAAACTATAGAAAATGATCCTTTTGCTTCATATAAAGATGTCTATAAATATTTATATAACAAGGAATGTACATATAAAAATGTTTATTCGACAGAAAAAAGTGATAGTTCTGGATGTAATAATGCTGTCGATTTTATAATATCACAAGTAAATAAATATCCAAATGAAGTAATTCTTTTAGCAATAGGGCCTTTAACAAATATAGCTTTGGCAATTGAAAAAGATCCTTCTTTGCCTTCTAAAGTTAAAAAAATTGTTTATATGGGTGGAGCTTTTTATGTTGAAGGTAATTCAACTAGAAATGCTGAATTTAATTGGTGGGTTGATCCTGATGCAGCTAAAATAGCAATAAATTCTCAGTGGGGAATTTCTAAAACTACCTCATCGAAAGAATATAATAATCAAGTAATATTTGGGTTAGAAACAACAAATAACACAAAGCAAATGCCTCAAAATATTTATAATAAAATTTTAGATAATACATATGATGAATTTAGAGAATTATTAATTAGGACAAAGGGATTAGAATCCCCAAGGCAGTTATGGGACGTTTTTGCCGCAGCTTATGTAATTGATCCTAGTATTGTTTTATCTTGGAATAATCAAGAAATAGATAACACCTTAAATAATAAGATTAATGGGGTTTATATAGATATTAATACAGATTCATTAGAAAATTATGCTCAAGCTACTGTATTAGAAAAAAATGAGATTAATTTTAAAAGTAAAAAAGCAGCAATTGCAAACTATGTTGATGAAAATAAATTTTTTAATGAAATAGTTTATCCTTTATTAATTAAAAAGTAATACAGCTATTTTTTATCCCCAATTAATTGATAATGTGTTTTTCTATATATAGAAGGAGATAATCCAGTATTGTCCTTAAATGCTTTTGAAAAATGGAATTGACTATTATAATTCAATTTACCAGCTATTTCTTTTATACTTAAAGAGGTTGTTGCTAATAGAGATCTTGCTGCTTCTAATTTAAGAAGTGAGAAATATTTTATTGGTGGAAAGTTCATTTTTTTACAAAACAATCTATTAAAATATATTGGATTTAAAGATACATAATTAGCTAAATCTTCTAGACTTATATTTTCAAAAAGATGTAATCTCATATATTTGAGAGCTTTTTCTACTGCAATATTAATGCTTTCTTCTTCAACAAAATCTTGATTTAAACTATATAAAAATCCTAATAGTTTATGACAACTTGATAGTCTGAGATTTATATTCTTACTCATCCCATTATCTTTAATCCATTCAAAAAAGAATCTTTTATTTTCTTTTAAAGTTATAGGCCCTTTTTCATTTAATCGATCTATTAAAGCTCTATCATTATTATCAAATTCCATTAATACTGCATAGTATGAGATAAATGAGTCTTTATCTGCAGTGATTTTATGAGATATCAAATCTGATGTTATAAAAACTTGATTCTCTCTAATGCTGTATTTTTTTTTATTAGTATAGAAAGTTCCTTCTCCTTCAAGGAAATAGTGAACTTCAAATTGCATTTTTTTATGAGCGTGAACTCTTTGGTGCCAAGCTAATTCTTCTTCTTCATGAAGCTGTAAAACAAATACACAATCTAAAATATCCATAAGTTAATATTATATATGTAATATATATTTTGTCCATGTTTTTCTACTAAAAAACATGTTTATATATTCATGAAGATATAAATTAGGAGAATGATATGGCAATAACAGCAGGAATTGATTGTGGTACCCAAAGTACTAAAGTTTTGTGTTATGATTCAATAAATAAAGAAGTTCTATTTGTAGCAACTTCCTCCCATAAATTAATTTCAAAAGAAGATGGAACTAGAGAGCAAAAAGCAAGTTGGTATGTTGATGCAATTAGAGATTGTTTTAATCAGATCCCAATTTCAATAAAAAGTAAAATTGAAGCAATTGGAGTCTCTGGACAACAGCATGGTTTTGTTCCTTTAGATAAAGATGGTAATTCTCTTTATAATGTAAAACTTTGGTGTGATACTTCAACAGCATCTTATTGTGACCAATTAACAGATAAATTAGGTGGAGAAGAAAATGTTTTTTCTTTGATTAGTAATCAAATATTAGCGGGGTATACTGCAAGTAAAGTATTATATTTTAAAGAAAATCACCCTAACGAATATGCAAAATTAGCTCATATTCTTTTACCACATGACTTCATTAACTATTATTTAACTGGTGAATATGTAATGGAAGAAGGAGATGCCAGTGGTACTGCATTTTTTGATGTTAAGAACAGATGTTGGTCAAAAGAAGTATTAAAGGCAATAGATGATAAAAGAGATTTGTTAGAAACTTTACCAAAATTATTAAAGTCTACTGATGTTGTTGGTAAAATCAAATTAGAAGTAGCTAATGAGCTTGGTATAAATGAAAATGCAATAGTATCTCCAGGTGGTGGCGATAATATGATGGGTGCCATTGGGGCTGGTTGTACCTCAGATGGAGAATTAGTAATGAGTTTAGGAACCAGTGGAACTCTCTTTGGATATAGTGAGAAAATCATTGCTGATTCAAAGAATAGATTAGCTGCATTTATTTCAAGTAGTGGAGGATATTTACCTCTCTTGTGTACAATGAACTGTACAGTTGCAACAGAGCAGTTGAGAGAATTGTTACTTCTAGGTGTCAAAGAATTGGATGAAATAGCAAGTAAGAGCCAGCCTGGAGCAAACGGTATAATCTTTTTACCATATTTCAATGGGGAAAGAACACCAAACTACCCTAAAGCTGAAGCTGTAATAGCAGGTATGAATACTACAAATACAAATAGAGAAAATATTGCAAGAGCTTCTTTAGAAAGTGCTATTTATTCAATGAAAGTTGGCTTAGAAGCTTTTAAAGAACAAGGATTTAAACCCACAAAAATTATATTAATTGGTGGGGGATCAAAATCAAAAGTCTGGTCTCAAATTGTATCTGATATGTTTAATTTAACAGTAATGACACCTAAGATAAGTGAAACAGCTGCTTTTGGAGGAGCTTTACAAAGTTTAGCAACATTGGAAAAAACTAGTGTAAAAGCTATTACTGATAAACATACACAGTTTAATGAAGAGAAAATTTTCACACCAAATGAAAAAAATTATGAAATGTATGAACAAGGTTATAAAAAATATAAAACTTATGATTCAGCTTTAAGCAAATTATTTAGATAGGAGATGATTGAATATGGATTATTTTGTAGGAAATAAAGAATATTTTAAAGGAATTGGGAAAGTAAAATTTGAAGGTAAAGGTAGTGATAATCCTTTAGCATTTAAATATTATAATGCAGAGAAGAAGATTAATGGTAAGTCAATGAAAGACCATTTAAGATTTGCCACAGCATATTGGCATAGTTTTTGTGCAAATGGTAGTGATCCATTTGGTCAAGCTACAATTGATTTTACATTTACAGATAAAGATCCAATGCAAAATGCAAAAAACAAGGCAGATGCAGCTTTTGAGTTTTTTACAAAAATAGGAACCCCTTATTACTGTTTTCATGATATAGATATTGCACCAGAAGGTGATTCTGCAAGTGAATATTTGAAAAATTATACTATAATATCTGATTTATTATTAGAAAGACAAAAAGAAACTGGTGTTAAATTACTTTGGAATACCGCTAATGTTTTCTCTAATCCAAGATATATGAATGGTGCTATTACTAATCCTGATTTTGATATATTAACAAGAGCTGCTTATCAAATTAAATCATGTTTAGATGTTAATGTAAAATTAGGTGGTGAAAATTATGTATTCTGGGGTGGTAGAGAAGGTTATATGTATCTACTAAACACAGATATGAAGAGAGAAAGAGAACATTTAGGAAAATTCTATAATATGGTAAGAGATTATGGTAGATCAATTGGATTTAATGGAACTTTCTTGATTGAACCAAAACCAATGGAACCTTCAAAACATCAATATGATTATGATGCACAATCAGCAATAGCATTTATCAAAGAATTTGGATTAGAAAATGATTTTAAATGTAATATTGAAGCTAACCATGCAACTTTAGCCGGACATACATTTACTCATGACCTTCAAGTTTGTGCAGACAATGATATGCTTGGAAGTGTAGATGCAAACCAAGGTGATGCACAAAATGGATGGGATACAGATGAATTCCCAACAGATGTATATGAAACAACAATGGCAATGATGGTAATCCTTAAAAACGGAGGACTTCATTCAGGTGGTTTAAACTTTGATGCAAAAATTAGAAGAAATAGTACTGATTTAGAAGATTTATTTATTGCTCATATTGGTGGAATGGATAGCTTCGCATTAGGTTTAGAAATTGCTGACAAAATTATTAAAGATGGTAAAATTGATAAATTTGTAAATAATAGATATTCATCTTTTGATAATGGAAATGGAAAAGCTTTTGAAGAAGGAAAACTTGATTTATTATCATTAGCAAAACTTGGTGAAAAAGCAGAATGCAAAAAGACTTCAGGAAAACAAGAATATTTGAAAAATTTAGTTAATTCATATATGTTTTAATTTTGTTTAATTAATTTGAAATTATCATACAGATTGTATTATAAAAGAATAATTAAATTATATTTTGCGGAGATAGAGAGGTTTTATCTCCGCATTTTTATTATATATTTTGCGGAGATAGAATATTTTCTTGATAAAAATAATAAACTATAAATTATAAAAATATACGATATATTAATTTTCATATGTTATAATGATAAGAAAAATTATAAGAAAATTTATGTTAGGAGTTTAAGATATGGATGAGGAATTAAAATATGTTAGTAACAATAATCAGTTATTTAGTGTTAGAGAAGTTAAATTAGTTGAAGGTAAATCAAATAATGTTAGACTTTTAGAAGTAAATAATGGATCAGGATTATATTTTGAAATAAATCCTGATAGAGGTTTTGATATACCTTCTCTTAGATATAAAGGAATTAATTTTGGATATTTATCTCCATGTGGTAATGCTTCTCCTCAATATTTTGATGATAAAGGATTAGGGTTTTTAAAGAATTTTACTGTAGGATTTTTAACAACTTGTGGATTAAAAACAATTGGTAGTCCTAGTACATTAAATGGAAAAGATTACGCTCTTCATGGAAATATTTCAAATACACCAGCTGATAATTATTACTATAGATATGACAAAGATGATAATGGTACTTATGTAGAGCTTAATGCAATTGTATATGATTCTGGTATTTTTGAAGATAAATTAAAACTTGAAAGAAAAATAAAATGTTATTATAAATCAAATAAAATAATTATTGATGATATTGTTACAAATGAAAGTTTTAACAAAGCTATACATAATATTTTATACCACATAAATATTGGATATCCATTATTATCTGCAGATAGTTTAATGTATATTGAATCAAATGAAGTAACTGCAAGAACAAAAAGAGCTGAAGATTTATTTGATTTATATAATGTAATTGAGGAAGCTCAAGATGAATATGAAGAAGCTTGTTATTATCATAAATTAAAAACAAATGATAAAGGTGAAGCTGTTACTGGAGTATTTAATCCAAAACTAAATATGGGTGTTGCAATTAAAATTGATTGTAGTACCTTAGAGTATTTAGTTGAATGGAAGTTGATGAAGAAAAAAGATTATGTTCTTGGATTAGAACCTTCAAGTAATTTAATTGATGGCTTAGCCGATTTAGAAAATAAAGGATTGTTGAAATATTTAGAATCTCAAGAAAATGTTAAATATCATATTGAAATTGAAGTAATTGAAGATAAAAGTGAATATGATAGAATTTTTAATAGTTAAAAATAGTAAATGCCGTTCAAAGTGTTTTGGACGGCATTATTAAAATTTAACTCTTTACATTATGGTATAAGGGGCCTCTACCTTTTCCTATGTTTAATTTATAGTTTATAGCTCTTGATAGGTAATTTTTTGAATTCTCTATTGCTTTTTCTAATGATTCACCTTTTGCTAAATTAGAAGCAATAGAAGAAGAAAGAGTGCAGCCAGTTCCATGTGTATTCATATTATCAATAAGCGGTGATTCATACCAAAAAAAACCATTTTTTGTAATTAATAAATCTGAAGCTGAACTATTTAGATGTCCACCCTTTATTAAGAAAGGGACTTTATACTTATTAAATAAAAATTCTGCCGCTTTTTCCATATCATATTTATTAATAATCTTTAGATTTGATAGAGTTTGTGCTTCAAATAGATTTGGAGTTATTAAGGTTGCTAGAGGAAATAGTTTTTCACAAAGAGTTGATATTGCTTCATTATCAATTAATTTTCCATTGCTTGTTGCAATCATTACAGGATCTAAAACAATATTTTTCGCATTATAAAAAGTCAATTTTTCAGAAATTACATTGATTATTTCAATATTAGATACCATTCCAATTTTAATAGCATCTGGGAATATATCCAAAAATATTGAATCTAGTTGAGCACTTACAATTTCTTTATCAAGGTTAAAGACTTTTTGAACACCTAAAGTATTTTGTGCAGTTATTGCTGTAATAACACTCATTGCATATACATTATGATTTGTCATAGTTTTTATATCTGCTTGAATTCCAGCCCCTCCACTTGAATCACTTCCAGCAATCGTTAATACTTTCTTCATTTAATTCTCCTATTGAATTTATCATATGATCACAAACGGTTGAAAACATTTCATTATTTTTATTATTTACAATCCCAATTGTTTTCATTTTTAAATTTTTGGCACTTTTTAATGGGAAATAAGAATCATCAATTAGAATTGAATTTGAAAATTCGAAATTACAATTATGAGATAGTTTTTGAAAGAAAAGTGAATCTGTTTTTGATATGTTGTAATCTTCTTCACTTATTATTTTGTCAAAATAGTTAATAATCTTTAAATTTGATAAACTAGAAAGTAGTAATTTTTTTGGGCTAGCGCTTGCAACTAATAAAGAATATTTATCTCTAGAAAGAGAAGAGAGCAGCTCTTCGACTTTTTCAAATAACCTTACTTTATTTTGATATGAATCTAATAAATTAAATTGTAATATTGAATCAATTTGATTATAGCTTTGTTTTAAATTATATTTTTTAATAATATAAAAAATTCCTTCTTTATAGCTCATTGGCCAAAGTATTTCTTTGATATTATCATCTGGATTAATGTTAATACTTTTTAAATAATTTATTACTAAAGTTTCCCAAACCCATAAAGAATCTAATAAAGTCCCATCTGCATCAAAAATTATTGTTTTTTTCATTAAAATGCCGTCCTTTTTACAATATCTAATAACTCTCTTGTAGCTTTAGTTATATTTGATTGTGCAAATATTGAACTTATAACTGATATTCCTGCAATGGAAGTGTTTTCAAGTAAATTGATATTTTCTTTTGTAATTCCACCTATTGCAACTACAGCTATATTTATATTCGCGGTTATTTCTTTCAAAATATCAATGTTTAAATTTTGAGCATCTTTCTTTGTTTGAGTATTAAAAATTGAACCAACTCCAATATAAGTTGCTCCATATTTTTCTCCTCTTTTTGCTTGTTCAACAGTTTGTGCAGATAATCCAATAATCATTGATTTTGGAATATTTTTTAATATTGAATAATTATAAATATCATTTTGTCCTAAATGAACTCCATCTGCTTTAGCTTCTATAGCTATTGATAAATTATCATTTACAATTAAGGGGACTCCATATCTTTTACAAAGAGGTTTTATATTTATTACTTCTTTTAAAAATTGATTTTTATCTAAATTTTTTTCTCTTATTTGGAGCATAGTTGCTCCACCATCAAGAGCTTGTTCAATAATATCATATAGATTTTGATTTGGGTTTAACCAACTTCTGTCGCTTATTGCATATAATTTTAATTGATCTTTAGTAAATTTCATATTTTACTCTTTCATTAATTAAATTTGTATCTACAAAGGAAATTGCATCAATCAAATAATTTCTATAAGATGAATTTCCTTCATTAATTAATAATTTTTCTTTTGCAATTTCTCCTGCAATTCCCATTTGAGCAATTGCACTAATACATGCTTTATAAGGATCCTTGCTAGATGCTACATGAGCAGCAATTAAACTTGTAAGCATACAACCAGTACCTGTTACACTGCTCATAAACGCATCCCCATTATTAATTAATGTACATTCATTTTTGAAACAAATGATATCTGTTTTCCCACTAATTGCAATTACACAGTTCAATTTATAACTTAAATCTTTAGCCATTTTTATAATAGATTTTAGATTAGATGTATTAATTAAATCTTTTTCATTTGCATCAACACCTCTAGTATTATTTTGGGTATTTGCAATAGCTTTTATTTCACTTATATTTGCTCTAATTACTGAGATTTTGCCTTTGTTTAATATTTTATTAATACAGTCATTTCTAAAAGTAGAAGCTCCAACACCGACCGGATCTAAAACTATTGGAATATTTTTATTATTTGCTACTTCAATAGAAAGAAGCATGCTTTCAATAGTTCTTTCGTTTATTGTTCCTATGTTTAAATAAAGAGCATTAGAAATACTAGTTATATCAGATACTTCAGATATGGCGTCAGCCATAACAGGAGAAGCTCCACATGATAATAAAATATTTGCTACATCATTAACTGTTACATAGTTAGTAATACAATGGATCAGAGGTTTAGTTTGTTTTATATTATTTTTGAACATTTTTAAATCCTTTTTTATTTATTGAATTGTAAATTATTACGATTAAGGAAGTTATTATCATTGTTGAAATTGAAATTCCTAAGAAAAAATCTATATATAGTAAATATCTATAGACAATGAAGCCAATTATAAAAATTACAAAATTTGTCTTATCAAAAATTGAGTTGCTTACATCTTTTTTAATTATGAAATAATCTGTAATTTGAATCGCGGCCATTGGAATAAAAATAGAGCTGATTAAATATAGAAAAGATTCTAATGTTCCTTGATTCCAAAATAGAGCAATTATTAATCCAATAATTACACTAATAATAGATACTTTTTTTTCATTTATATTGAAAATAGAGAAACTAATCCCACAAGAGAAGGCGTCTAAAAAAGTTGTAGTTACTGTTGATAATATTATTAGTATAAGTCCAATAGAGCCCATTCCTAATTTTGATAAGATAATTGCAAAATCATTTTCTTTAGTATATAGGGCACAAAAAAGGCCAATAATATACATCCAAGAGCTAGCTAAAAAATAAGTTAAGGCGCTAATAAGTGGTATTTTGTGATTACTTTTCTTTGTGGTAGTATAATCACCTATTAAAGGTAACCAAGAAAGAGGCATCGCAATTGATAATTCAAGAGCAGAAAAAATGCTTATTGAAGATTTTATCTCTGTTGTATAATTTAAAGCGAAAATCTTTTTACTAACTAGTAGAGTGAGTAAGAAAAGAAGAAAAATAATTATTGAAGAAATGATAGTAAGTTCTTTATATTTTATTATCAACCAACAAATAATAAGAGCTGAGATTAGGAAAGAAAAAGTAGTAACACTTATTTTATTAAACAATAGATTAGCAGCAATAGCTCCTGAATAAATCATTATTGCAGTCCATCCAATTAATTGAATTCCATTTACTGAAGCAAAAAATAGGCTCCCTCTTTTTCCAAAAGATCTAGATGTGCTTTTCATTGTTGTAAGATTTGTTTTGGAGCTTATTAGTCCAATTAAGTACATAAGAGTGCATCCTATTAAGTGTCCAATAATAATAATTATTATTCCATTTTTTAAACCTAGGGGAGCAAAAAAAGTACCTGTAAAGATTTCGGCGATAGAAATTGCAGCGCCAAACCAAAGAAAAATTGAATTGATATAAAGCATATTATAAACATCCTTCGAACCAAGACACTGATTAAAATGAAAGATGTTTTTGAAACTTCCTCCGCTGGCATTATCCAGATCAGGTTAAAGGGTCGAAGTTAATTACTTCCTCTCAGCTTGCTTACAAGCTCCCCTGGTTCTTATAGTTAAATTTAAATTGAATATAACATTTGGCTCTTTTAGTTAATATAAGTGATTAGCCTCATTTTTGTAATGCTTGAGGAAATTGTTTGTTTCTAATTTTTTTATTTGTAACTGTTTTTTGTCCAGGAACAACTAATAAAGAAAGAATAGATTTCTTTTCTTCAAGACTTTTATTTTTGTTAAATAGCTTCCAAGCTTC
>RZYO01000249.1 GCA_009930325.1 Spirochaetia bacterium
TTAGATTTAAAAAGAGAGTTAACACAAACAAATCTAAAAGGTTAATTGAAAAGAAATGTCGTATGGGAAGGTCTTATGATGATTACTTAGAGTATGTAGATAATTATCCCGATATTCCTATTGTACAAATGGATAGTGTTGAAGGCACTAAAGGAGGTAAAGTATTACTTACTATTCACTTTGTTAATTGTTCTTTTATGTTAGCCTTTATTAGAGAGAGAAACACAGCACAATCAGTTATTGATATCTTTAATGATTTGTATGAAAAACTAGGTCATGAATATTTTAAAAGATTATTTCCTATTATTCTGACTGATTTGGGGAATCCCGATAAATAGATAAATCCCGATAAGTTTTAAAATATAGTTGTTAAAAACTTTAATTGAAGTTTTACTCATCTTTTATCGGGATTTAATTTTAAAGACCATACAGATGTTTTATCGTTGCTTCATCCTTTTCGTACCAAAGCTCTTCTTTTTGAATAATTGAATTTAGTCCAAACATTGCTTTTTCAATAGCTTCTTTTTTCTTTTCAACACTCGCAACTGAGTAAATTTGAGTTGTATCAATATTAGCGTGACCAAGTAACTTACTAACCATTGGTAAAGGCATGTTAGCATCATATAAATTTTGGGCTCTAGCATGTCGAAGCATATGGTTGTGAACATGGGGAAAAGATGGATAAGTTTCTCTTGCTCGAATTGAATATTTTTTAAATATTCTTAAAGTATTGTCATTGGACATTTTGGTTCCTTTTTTATTATTTGAAAAGAATAAATAATTATCTGGCTTTCTATTAGAATGAAACTTTGTTATGTATTTCTCTAATATTTTAACAACATCTTCAGTAATAGGGGTTAGACGAATTTTGTTTCCTTTGCCATTAATTCTTAATATTCCAATATTACCTTCTATTGTTATGTGTTTTAGCTTTAAGGATCTAATTTCATTATCTCTACAAGCCGAATCATACATTAAAGTCATCAAACAATAATCTCTAAATTCAAATATCTTGTTTTGATTAGGCATTGAAAAAAGTATTTTCATTTCATCTATTGTTAATGATTTAGGAAGTTTACTTTTTGGTTCTGGGAATTTACTAATTTCCCTCACTCTAGATATTTGAGAAACAAATTCAACTGGACAATATTGAACTAAATATTTTGCAAAAGCTTGTAACCGTGAAATCCTCAAATTAGCAGTTGATGGAAGATTATGCTTAATTTCAATTAACCAATTCCCAAATTTACATATTTCGTTCTCATTAAATTGCTCAATTGAGATTTCAAATATGGTTATGGAATATGTTGATTGTAAAAAGTTAATGAATTCATTAATGGAATCTCTACTTGTTTTTACTGTACATAAACTTCTTTTTCTAATATTTGGAAGATAATTACAAAGATATTCTCTAATCAATTCAAAAAACATTGAGGCTTTTACATTTTTCATAATTTAAACTCCCCATAAATATTAGTGAAGCGGGACCAATCAATATTCTCAGCTTTTAAAAGTTCATGAGGTAATAGATGTAAATAATATAATGTATCTTGAATTTTGCGATGCCCCATATGGGCTTGTAAATAAGGAATCATCGTCATAATATCCTTTCCTTCATCTAACCATTTTTGTAAAACACGAGAGCATGCATTATGTCTAAAGTCGTACTGACGAGGTGCTGAGTTGCGAGATCCTAATCCTGCTTTTACCCAGGACGTGCCTAACATATTGCTACCCCAATAGTTTTTTAGTTTTTTATTATCAGATGTACAAAAAAACCACTTGCGGTTTCCCATTTTTAGGTTAAAATTTCTTAATAAATAAAACAAATCATCATTAAAACTAACAAGCCTATTGGCATGCCTTTTTGTGTCTTTTATGTGAATTACTTTTTTATCTAAATCGACATCTTCTCTTAAAAGATTAATTGGCTCTCCTGGCCTCATTGCACAACAATACATCATCCTAAATAAAACAGGTGTAATAATATGACTATTATTTGCTCTAACAGGTAAGTTATCCATTGCTGTGAATAATAGCCTTAACTGACTATCTGAATACATGTAGGGAATGTATTGCTGTCGTTTTGGTAATTCGGAGGGATCAATTACATAAGCATCTTCTCCAATTAGTCTTAAATATTGGCCAAATCCTCTTATTACAATTAATTTAGCACGTTGACCATTTGGTGTAATATTTTTTTTATGAAAAGTCATAAGCCCTTGAACAACTTCTTTAGATAAATTTGGTTCAGTCAAATTTTGAGTCATTGCATATTTATCCAAGCTTCTCAAAGAAGTAGAATAAGAATGACGAGCAAAGTTTAGACTTTCTTTGAAATCTAAAAAGTCAGTTATTTTTGTACTAAAAACACTATGATATTCACACATTTTCTACCCCCTTGTTAAGAGGTTTTATTCCTGAAAAATCCAAACAACATTGAACCATAAGCGGTGATTGTATATGATACACTAAAAGTACAATTGATTTGCAAGTAAATTCCAACTTTTGAGCATAGAAATTCCAATAAAATAGCAAAGGGACTTGTAAACAAATC
>RZYO01000009.1 GCA_009930325.1 Spirochaetia bacterium
ATATTAAATATATAATGTTTATATATATTATATTTAAAATATTTAAAGGTTTCAAAAAACTAGGATAATTATAATTTATCTTAAAAGGAGAAAATATTATTTTTTAATATTTAATAACTAATTTGTGTGAAAGAGCCTGTTAAATTTTTTTTTGATTAAGAATATTTATTTTATTGTTAATTTATTATTTTAATTAAATACTTAAGTCAAACATGAAATATATATAATATTTAATTAAAATTAAATGATGGCGTTTCAAGATTTTATGGATTTTATATTTTTACTATTAATAGTATTTAGTATAATTAGAATTTTATATATAAAAACATTTTTACGTTTTATTTATATTATTATATTAATTTTGAAAAAACGAAAAATATTTGAGGTATTTATGATATTTAAAGGGCATAATATTGGAGTTTTTAACGATATTAGTATGGAAATTCCAAAATTGACATTGCTTGCAGGTTGTAATGGTTCTGGGAAATCTACAATTAGTAAAAGTTTATATTTAATGCTTAATGGAGTAGATAATTTTGATAATTATTTGACGATAGAGTTATGTGATCAATTAGAAGCTTTTAGTAAAAAAATTATAGATGAGTTTAAAAATCAAACTAAAAAGTCTATAATAGATAAATCAGAATTATTGAAAAATCCTCTCTACAATAAAGTAGATGAATTAGTTGCTCTTATTAGAAGTTCTGTTTTGGATGAAAAAGTTTTGAATGATATTTTAAAAATTTTTAAAGAAAATAAAAAGTATTCAGATTCTAAAAATATAAATTTACTTGAGGAATATTTATTTAAAGGGAATGAGTCTGAAATGGGAGAAACTTTATTATCTAGAATGATTAATTCTGAATTTAGTAACCAATTATGTAATTTTGATTCTAACAATATGGAAATAACGCTTGAAGAAGATAATAGAAAAGCGTTTATTAAATATTTTGATGAAGAATATAAATTTTATTTTAATAAATTTGATGTTTCTTCAATTCATTATTTTGGGAGTTCTTCTTCTCTTGATAGAAATGGTTTTTCTTTAGAGAATAATATGAGATTTTTAAATATTATTGATATAGATCATATTATTTATTTAATTTTGAGTTTTAGAAAAGGAAATGAAAATTTAAGTGTTAAAGATGAAATTGCGCTAAGGGATTTTGTTGAAATGTTTGATCCTATCCTTACTGATATAATTGGTGGAGGATTTGAATATGATTCAAAAAGAAGAGAAATCTTTTATAATGATGGTATGCATAGAGTTGATTTGAAAAATGTTGCATCAGGAGCAAAAGTTTTGGGAGCATTAGAGCTTTTAATAAAAAATGGTCGTATTGATCCAAATTCTATGATAATTATTGATGAACCTGAGAATAGTTTACATCCAATGTGGCAAGTAAAATTTGCAAAAGTTATTGTTGAATTAGTTTCTAAAACCTCAATAAAAGTTTTTGTAAATTCTCATAGTCCTTTTTTTATTGATGCATTAAATCAAATTAGCTCAAAGTATGAGAAGCTTGTTGGGGAAGTAAAATTTTATCAAACTACTTTTGCGAATAATGAATATAATGTTATTGATTGTACTGATGATATTAATGAATTATTTGTAAAACTTGCTGAACCTTATGATTATTTGGAAAAGGAATTAGAGAATGAATTGGACTGAACTTTCATATAAATGCAATAAACAATCTGAAGCTTCAGATTGTTTAACTACATTGCAAAAAGCTTCACAATCTGAAAAAAAAGGAAATATTTCTTATATTTGTTCTAATAATCAGAAGGTATTCTCTATAGATAAATGGAAAAAAACAAATGGATTAGAAGCTCATGATGTGGATTGTATGTATGTTAGTTGTGACAATAGCAATCAAATTCCCAATAGAGTTGTTTTAATTGAATTTAAAGGTGGTAGGACTATTGATGATTGGATAGATACGAAAAATGATGAAACTTTAATTTATAAGTTTTTTGATACGCTTCATTGTATTTTACCTGATTTACTTGGTTATGATTTGTGGAAAAATATTTTTGATGAAAAATGCCAGCTTGACTTTGTTATTGGGATAGAATCTAATCATAATATAATAAAAGAACAATCTGATTTTGATAAAAGTAAAGAAGCAAAAAGTAGAATAAAATCACGTAATAAATCAAAACGTATTACACGAAGAAGTGAAGAGTTGAAAACAATTGAAAATGTTTTTAGGCGATATGCAAAAAGAACTCCATTTTCAAATATCATTATTGCGGAAGCCAGAAATCTTTCTATTGGGTCTAGTTTTCGAGGATATTATTATAATATTTCTTTGGGAAAATAAGTTGATTTTGATTAGTAAAAAAATTAAACATTATAAATTTTAAAAAAAATGATAAATTGATACTTAGTATTAGCATAGTTTTGTATAACTATTTCCATATCAAATTCATCTGGTTCATATAAACCAATTAATTCACCATTATATTTTCTATCTTTAAAGTATTTATCTAAATCATCTACAAAGATTTCTTTTTTATTAATTAGTTGCATTAATTTTTCTCTATTTTTTTCTGTTAATTAATAGTGTATAATAGTAAAATAATAATTCAATTATTAAGTAGTGCAATTTAAGCGAGGTAGATATGATGAGTGAAGATAATACAAATATTTTATATAAATATAGACCTTTATATTCAAATTGGAAAAAAGAAAGAGATGAAGAAACAGGAGAAGAAATATTAAGGAAAGTAAAAAATCCAGTTTTAGATGAAAACACTTTAAGCTTACTTACCAAAGGAGAATTTTATTTTTCAGCTCCTAATGAGTTTAATGATCCCTTTGATTGTTATATTCCAACTGCACCCCATTTAATTTCTTTAAATGAACTTGATAAGGTCCTTTTTGATAGAAGGGATAAAGGAAGGCTCCTTCAAATACTAAATAATAAATTTAATAATAATAAATTAGAATTACTAAATTTCATAAATAGAACTATTAATAATGAGCAGGATTCTGATTTTAATCATGAAATCAATATACAAGCTTTATCAATTTTTAAAATTTGCTGTTTTTCTGAAGTTTGTGATGAAATTAGAATGTGGTCTCATTATGCTTCATCACATAGAGGTGTTTGTATTGGAATAAAAAGTTTAAAAAAAAATAATAAATTAATGTTTAATACAACAGATATATCAATGAATTTAGCTTCTAGAAAAGTAGAATATGATGATGATATTCAATATTTAAAGGAAATTGATCAAACAAAATTAACAGATAAAGAAATCTCAAAATATTTATATCATAAGTCAAGACATTGGAAATATGAAAAAGAAAGGCGAATTGCGATTTTAGATAATAGCTTGAATTTAAAAATTTTAACTTTAAATCCAGAAGAAATTTTTGAAATCATTTTTGGATTAAAAACTCCCTCTTATATTATTAAATTTACATTACAAAAAATAATCGATTCAAAATTTATAAATATTGATAAAGTAATTTTTTATAAAATGGAATATGTATCTGGTAAGTATAATATTCAAAAAAAAAGAATTAATTTTTCTGAATATATAAAATAGCGACAATATAAATAAAGCATTTTAATCATGATTATTATTTTCTATGTTTTAGAATAAGCCTAATAAAAGGTTGATATATTTAGGTTAATTCTTGTATGTCTTTTGGCCAGTTTTCAAGAAGTTTTTTCCTTCCAATTATTGATTGTTGACAAAAGTAGTTTGACTTTTTTTTATTATTATATGCTTCAATTTCTCCAGTAAGATGCGTTTCTAAAAAATTTGGGCGAGTTCTAGAAAATTTTTTTTCGAGTTCTGTTTTGTTTGGTAATCTAATAGCAATAGGAGTTGTTTTGAACAAATTGGGGGCTACTTGCTTATCTATAATCTTTTCAGTGCTTCTTATTCCTGTATTAAACATTATTGCTTCTGATAAATTGTTTTCTAAAAAAGCAAATTTTACTTTATTATTTTTTGTTTCCAATTGAGGATTGTAGTAAAAATTTATAAAGAGTGAAAAATTGTTATTTATTATTATATCCAATCTTCTAGGTTCTATATTTCTTTTATTTATAACATATTTACCTTTTGGTGAATTTTTATATTGAGTATTCAGAGCAAAATACTCGATTGGTAATAATGTTAATAATTTCTCTTCTAAAGGGTATTCTTGGTGTAAGGTATCAAAAGATGACCTATTGCCAAACCAAAATTCTAGTACATTATTATTATTTGGAATACGTATTTGTTTATGTATATTATTTTTTTTATATAGTTTTTGATTATATAAGTTAGGGTATTCAATTCTAAATAACGGGATTGGCAGATTTTGACTAAATGTTAAATCTAATATTTTACCCTTAATAATATTTACATATTCACATTTTCCATTATTGGTTTTTTTAAGGTGGAGGCAGGCTATTTTATCTTTAGTAGAATTATGATATGAAATTTCAAAGTCTGAAAGCTCTTCATTTTGTGAGAAAATTGTGAATTCACTTTTGAATTGTTCTACAGTCTCTAATAAAAAGGGATTTCCCATTGTGCTAATTTTTAAATCTAAGCTACTATTATTATAATCATACATTGGAATAATCCTTAATAAATCAAAATTATCCCTTATAATAGCAATTCTGTTTTCTATCATAAAATATTCTCCTATTTGTATTTTATTTGAATTATTGTAGTAATTATTGGAACAAGTATTGCTATAATAGCAATAACATAAAGTTTATTGTCTCTTGATTCTTTTATTTCATTCTCAGTTTTATATCCATGTTTAATGAATCTATTTAATTTTTCTTGATTCACATAATACTGTTTAGATAAAATTGAGTAGATTAAAATTGATTTAATACTTGTTGCAGCACTTTTATGAGAAATAGGCTCTTTTTGTAGTTGAACAAAAATATAATTTAGTCCATTAGCATCAAAATCATCCCAGAAATAAATAATTCCATTTTGTGCTAATTTTGTTAATATGAGATTTATTTCAATAATCGGCTTGAATAATTCTTGATTATTTAGAGGTAGTAAATGTGCTTTTTTATCATTATTAATTAATTTGTATTTCGTCTGTCCTTTAGAATTAAAACCAAATGTAATATTAGGGTGGATTCTATCAATTAGAAACTCTCTAAAATTTTTTTCGGAATCACTTTTTGTTAATATTTTACAAATAGTTTGTTGATTTTCTTTAAATGTCGAATATTTTATATTAGTTGCCATATCTCACTACTCTTGTTACGTATCGTGAGTTTTGATATAAGCTAAAATCATAAATATCTTTTTCTTCTGGAGTGAATGAATATGGATGATTTTTTGATACAATAAACCCAATTGAATTAATTAAGCTTTTTGTTTTATCTAAATCAAAATGATTCTCTTTGCAATATTTAATAAAATTTTTTTCGCTTAATTGTTTGGAATTTTTAACTTCATTTGAAAAATCTGTTATTTCTTCTTTTGGAAATAAAATACATTCATTTTTATGATTGAAAAATAATTTATTAATAATGCTAGAATAGTTTATATTTTGTTTAAAAATATATTTTCTATTTGAAAAATTTAGTTGATTAAAATCTTCTTCTTCGTTTAATTTTTTTGCAAATGCAGCCTGAAAACCTGGTCTTTTGAAAGGTTGTTCTCCAAATTCTTCTATAATATTACTAAATGGAGAAATAATATGATGTCGAATTATTCCATATTTCTCTCCTACAGGTGAATATATTCCTTCATTATAAGAATGTGTTGCAAAAAAAACAGATATAAGTAATTCTGTTGTTAAATCCACATATTCTGTTCTTAGCCCATAATGTTGGGCTAGTGCATTAAAGTCAATTAAACGATTTTGTTGTAGTGCTTCTTGAATTTTAGGGATTGTTAATAAAGTATCTTTAAAATCTAATAATTTAATTTTATCAATAATCAATTGAAGGTTCTTGGTTATATTAGTATTATTTCTATAAATGCTTGCATAGCAATGTTTATATAATTCGTGTTCACCTCTAAAATAATCAGAATTGAAGGGTGAACCAGGATATGCTATCACTTTGCCATTATTATTAATCAGATTATAACAATACATTGGAGTAATTGTTTTAATTCTGTTTAATTGACCTTTGTAATCTTTATAACTTAATATTGGATTATCTGGTTGTATTTTTTTTATTACTTCAAAAATATCAGAATAAATTTCATTTTTCATATATTCTCCTGGTTAATAGTAAATTTTCACTATTGATAACTTAATCTAGTTTTCTTATTAATACTTTCTCTATGAATTTTATGGTGTTTGCAATTTTCTTCAAATTCTTTTTGTAAATCTTTTGATAAATGCCAATTATAAATCTCTCCAATAAATTCCAAATCATTTAATATGCTTATGGTCCAAGATAATGTATCTATTGATAATTGAGAAACATCAATATGATTTAAATTTGCTTTATTTCCTAGTTTATGGACTTCATTAGTAAGAATTTCTTTTATATTTTCATCTGTAGCAGTTAAAGCCCATACTGCAATTAAATATCTATCATTAAAGTTTATATAATCAAAAAATTGGGTTTCTCCTTCAACAATTTTTTTTACACCAGGAAAAATTATATTATTGTTTTTTATTTCATTTGGACTTTGCCAGCATACGAATTCATAGCCAGCTTTTTCAGGTGTTGGTATATTAAGATAACCTGATTTATCAATACTTATAGAATAATTTGGAGCTTTACCGTTGAATTCTAAATAATAAAATAGTTGTTTGGGATACCATTTGGTATATGATGTTAAATTTGCTAAATTTTTTAATTGCAAATTTCTAATTTCTTGGAGATCCTCAAGCCACATAGGTTTGTGCGGAATAGAATTTATATCATACCAAGGGTAAAATTTAAATTTATTATAAAACTCATATATAGTTTTATATTGTTCATATGAAGGGTGTTCTAATACACTTATTGTTTTATATTCCCAAATTTTTTTCATTGGGTTAATAATTAGAAAGAATATTTCAATAATAAATAAACCAATTATAAAATATAATTGTCGAGAATTTCTAATTTTGATAGGGATAAATAAAAATAAAGTAATAAATAAAATAATTAATATTACAACCAAAATTGATTTAATTATTTTAATATTCCAATCTCTAGAAGATTTAATATTTATTTCTCCATATAATAAAGCTTTTTTTATATGCTTAAAATATCCAACAATAAAATATATATTTGTAAGTATTAAAATTGTAATAATAGGTAGCAAAAAAAATCTCCTTTATATAATAAATTTATTATAAATCTAACAATATATTACTAAAAAAAGTTTTAAACCATATTGGTTAAAACTTATAATAAATATTCTATTCTACTGAATTTCTTTTAATAGCTCTTTATTTTAATAAAATAAGTGTTTTATGTTTCATTATTCATATTCCTGTTTAATTAAAATTATTTTTTACTTAATTTTTATTTTTAATTCACAAAATTATATATTTTGTTTATATTTTTTTTTATCTTTCCACTCTTGCATATTTATGATATTTGAGCTTTGTTACTCCCTTCATTTTCTTCTACTGGAATAGCCTCAATAATATTTTCAACTGATAATAAATGAATTTCTGAAATTTTAGATAATTTGTCTGCTAACTTTTCTATTCTAGCGGGGTATTTTTTTATGTCTTGGTTAGTATCACCAGATAATAAAAATTCTAAAGTAGTATTTAATCCATTTGCTATTAAAAGCATATGCTCAGGATTTGGGTATCGATGCCTTGTTCGTTGAACTCTTATAGATTCATATTCAATACCTAACTCCTCTGTTAGGGCTTTGATTGTTTTTTTTTGGCGTAAAGTATCAACTCTTTTCCAAAAATTATCAGCTGTAATTTCTTTCATATAAATACTTTAGAACTAAGTAGGTACAAAAAGCAACAAAAAAGTAAAAAAAATGTTGCAAAAGGTACAAAAATACCTTATAGTAAAAATATGAAAGGTACAAAAGACAACATTATTAATGATAGTTCATATTTACTTCGTGTAGGTATTAGTGAGATTGAGAAGAAAAAGGCAAAAGAAATAGCAAAAGCTCAAGGCTATACCTTTCAAGGTTGGTTAGGGCAACTTGTTAAAAAAGAATTGGATCAGTATTCAAACAATTCTTCCATTACCTCAAGTTAAAACTAAGGGCAGTCTAGGTATGACTTTATAAAGTAATTTGGCAAACGCTTTATAAATTAAGGTTCGATTCCTTTTTGCTCTTTAAATATACGAAAAAAGACAAGGAGACCAGAAATGGCAGCAACATACACAATTAATAGTTCAACATTAGAAAAAATGATATCTGCAACTCAAATAATGAGTGAGGTAATGACAGAAATATTCACTGAAATAAAAAGGGAGGAAAATAAAGAAAAAGAAGAGATTTGGATTAATACAAGAGAAGCAGCTGAAATAGCTTCTCTAAGTGGTGGGGGTGTTCGGTACTTGATAACCACTGAACAACTTAAATGGAAAAGAAATGGTGGCCGTTATTTAGTCGAAAAAGGCTCATTAATGGATTACCTAACGAAAGAAAAGACAAATTTAAATTAGAAATTAGGAGGAAACCTTTATGAGTTATAAAGCTGTTTCAAAAATTGGTGATATTGGAAGTGGAGTAATTGAGGAACAATTTAATAGATCTTTAAGCAAAGTTCTAGAAAATATTGAAGACCCTGCAACAGAAGCAACCAATACTAGAAAGATTACTTTAGGAATAACCTTCAAACCTACTAAGGATAGAGGATTAGCTGAAGTAGAAATTAAATGTTCTGAAGCCTTGGCTCCAGTTAAATCAGATAAAGTATCTGTATTAATTGATAGGGATGTTAGTGGGGAATTGATAATCAAAACAAAAGAACCTGAGACCCAATTAATTTTGGATATTGTTGAAGGAGAAAGACATGTACAGTAATCAAAGTGATGCAGCAGTAATTGTCGAAGCTGCAAGAAAGAATCAAATTGTTGAAGTAGATGGAATAACATACAGTAATGATTCTTTTAGTAGAGTAAAAAGGATTCCTCGCCTTCAGGTTTTAACTTTATCATCAATAGAAGCTCTTTCAAATTTTATCAGTGATGATATACAAAAAGTTTTAGTAAATCCAATAATTTTAATTTCAAAATCTCACGAAGTTAAATTGTTTAATGAACCAGATAAAGAAATGTTAGAAAGAGATTTAGTTGCAAAAGTTGAAAATCCATTAGAACCATTTTCATTTAATAACTATATGAATGTTGAAAACATGATTATTCAATTACAAACAAAATTTATCAGAAATGACACAGTAGATAAATTGTTAAAATTATTGAGTTCAATTGGAACAACTCAAGATATCGGTTTAAAGGATAATGGAGTATCTCAATCAATAAGTGTAAAAAGGGGCGTTAGTGCTGCAAGTTTAGAGGAAGTAGAATTACCTAAAGTATTAAGGCTTAAACCAATTCGTATATTCACAGAATGTGAGCAAGTTGAATCAAATTTCTTGTTTAGAATTAAACAAGATGGAGATATTCCCTATGTGGCCTTAATGGATATAGACCCAACAGAATGGAAACTAAAGGCTAGTGAATCAATTTCAAAAAAAATGAAAGATTATGGAATCACATTACCAATTTATTACTAATGGCTGATAAGAGAAGAACTAAAAAACATGTCTGTAAAATATGTGGTAAAAGCGGGGTAACTGAAATTCATCATGTATTTTATGGACAGTTTAGAAAGAAATCAGAGAATTTGGACCTTGTGATTGAAGTTTGTCCTACTTGCCATAGAGAGATTCATAGAGATCCTAAAAAATATAAATGGCTCAAAAAAAAATATCAAAGACAGTGGGAAAAGAATAATTCACATGAAAACTGGATGCAAATATTTAATAGAAGTTGGTTATAAGATAATAATCCAAAAAATTGAAAACAAGAAGGTAAAAAATGGAAAAGTATATTGGCACAAAAGAAATTGAAGCAACAGAAATGAATAGAGAGGACTACAACCAATTAAGAGGTTGGAAAGTTCCTATTAATGAAAATCCACTCGATGAAGGTTATTTGGTTGAATATCAAAATCAAAAACCAAATGTAGAAGGATTTAAAGGCTATGTTTCCTGGAGTCCAAAAGAAGTGTTTGAAAAAGCATATAAACGAGTAGATTCAATGACGTTTGGCTTGGCAATAGAGGCTATGAAAAAAGGTCATAAAGTTGCAAGAAAAGGTTGGAATGGTAAAAACATGTTTATTGTTTACATGGGTCCTTTATATTTACCTCCCTACAACACAGAAGATACAAATCGTAAAGTCAATGACAGAACAGCTAAATGGATTGGAGAAGATACGCCATTAGATTCGCAAGGGTATTTTGCAATGTTTACAGCTAATATGAAATGGCAACCAGGATGGTTAGCAAGTCAAGCAGATATGTTGGCTGAAGATTGGATGATTCTTCAATAAATCAATAGCAAGAAAAAAGGGGTAATCAATGAAAAAAGAATTATTAATAAAAAAACTTAATGAGATTGGAGACAGTAAGAAATTAAATTGTAATACAGAAATGATTTATTATTTTTTGAGTGGATATATGCTAATCATAAATAACCAAAATAGATTATTGGTTTTTTATGATGATGAAATAATTTCCAAAACTTCAATTGATGATCTAAAAATTGAAAAGAATGATAAAACCTTAAAATTAATTTTACCTAATTTTAATTTACAGATTCCACTTTATTCAAAACAAGAAAGAATTGTACATATTACAGCTGATAGTTTTCAAATAAAGTTTGTTGATGAAAGTGAAACTAAATCAGTAGGTGAAGAGATTATTAAAATTTCTAATCAAGTAGAAAGAATAGGTTTAGTAATTGATAGACTTGATAATTTGATTGCTGGATTAAAAAATAAATATATACCTGATTCTTTGCATATTACATGCTTAGAGGGATTATTACCAGAAATAGCTAAAAGTTTAGTCGAAATCTATTCTTGTCTGGGCGGTGATAAAAATACCTGGGCTTTTGAGGTGAAAGATGCCTAAAAAATATTCAAAGTATAAATGCACAAATACATTAATTAGTGACCGATTTTGTTTTGAAAAGGACAAGGTTTATGAAATTGATATTGAAAGAAGCATGTTAAAGCTAACTGAAAATATAGATTTTGTATTAACAAGACGAGAATTAATGTTTTTTGAAGAAGTATAAAAAACCTCTAGTCTTTATGCGAGAGACTAGAGGAGGGAGGTATTCAACATGAGCACCAACATTTATGAGTTCATAATACCTCATGAAAATTAGATATACAAGAGAGGTGATGAAAGTGCTGTATGAAATTAATAAATTGATAAAAAAGGGGAAGAAACTTGCAATGAATCACAAACTTAAATTTGTAGGATTAACAATAGTAAGTGGAGAGTATGCACAAGTAACATATCATTTGGAAGTCCCTGAAAAGGGGATAGAGCTTAATTAATATGAATGAGGCGTTTGCAAATATAAAAAAAATGAACCTGGAAGAAGAAGCAATTCAAAGGGCTATTGTTCAGTACTTAGAAATCAAAAAACATTATTTCTATTCAATACCAAATGAAGCAATTGGAGCAGGCAAAAATAAGCAGCAAGCCGTTGCACGAGGTCATAAGCTTAAACTAATGGGAAGAAGGGCCGGTGTAGCGGATTTGCATGTTTATTGGAGATTTGGAGGAGATTCTTATCTAGAGGTAAAAAGATTTAATGGAATCCAATCAAAATCACAAAAAGCTTTTGAAGCGGAAATGAAATCAAGAGGCGTGAAATATTTTATTGTTAGATCAGTAGAAGATGTAATTGAAATTGAAAATAAGTTAAGAGGAAATAAATAAATGTTTAAGACTATTACTGAGTTACAAGAAGCAAAGGGTTTATGTCTAATAAACAGAAATGATTTAGAAATGAAAAAATATTTAGAATTTATTTATTCGAAATCAATAGAATCCTTTCCTTTGGATTATTCCTATTTAAATTTAGTAAAAAAGACATGTAATAAAGCTTCAGTACCAAATCAAATAACAAGGGCTTTTATAAGAGATTACTTTAAATGGAAGGATAATAATCCTGATAAACTGGTTAGTGTGAATCTATTTATTCTGAAGATTTATAAAGTCGATATATTAAGGTTGCTTAAAGAAGCTGAGCAAGATTATCAAACGTACAAAGATAATGTATTAATCCCATACTTTCAGAGAAGAGAAGAATGGGTGAGTAACAATCAAAGAAAATTAAAGGGGGCTTGATATGGATTTAAATCAAATATTTGTTGAAGGTAGAATTACAAAGGCTCCAGATATAAAAATATGTGTTGATGGAGAAACCTATTGTTGTCAATTTTCTATTGCTTGTAATAGAAGAGAAAAGGTAAATAATGCTTGGGAATCAAAGCCCTCATATTTTTTTATTAATTCATTTTTAGCCAAAGATGATCCTTTATTAAATCATTTGAATAAAGGTGATTGTGTAGCCATACAAGGCTCAATGATTCAAAAAGAGAATATTTCATCCATGACAGGGAAGAAGTATATAAACTGGATTTTACAAGCACAAAATGTAAAGAAAATTCAAATTTATACAAAGCCTCAAGTAACATATAATGCTGCATTAAAAGAGGATAATTTAAAAGAAATATATAGCCCTAAAAAGACATCAGAAAATGATTTATTTTCATTTAATGATATAACATTTTAGGTACTATTTAGCTTTATGGGTTAAGTGGAAAGATATTATTTTTTTTACTTAGAAATTTCTGTTCGATTCAGAAAAAAAGCTAACCCCTCCTCAGTCCGTATGGATGAGGTATCTAACCCCTTATTATCGGTCGGCGACTACCTTAGTGTCGCATCTTTTTACTCTAGGAGACGATATGGCAACGAAGAAGAAATACTACTGGTTAAAACTTAATGATGACTTTTTTTCACGACCAAAAATTAAGAAATTAAGGAAGATTGCGGGTGGTGATACCTACACAATTATATATTTGAAATTGCAACTTTTGTCTTTGAAAGATGAAGGGAATTTATACTTTGAAGGAATAGAAGATACCTTCATTGAAGAGTTAGCTTTAACCCTTGATGAAGATGTTGATAATGTAAAAGTTACTATTCTTTTTTTAATAAACCAGGGACTAATTGAAGAGGTTGAAAAAGACGAATTTAGGCTAATTGAGACTCATGCAGCAATTGGTTGTGAAAGTGAGTCTACACAAAGAGTTAGACGTCATAGAGAAAAGAAAAAAGAGGCTAAATTGTTACAATGTAACGCTGATGAAATAAAATGTAACACAGAGATAGAGATAGATATAGAGATAGATAAAGATAAAAAAGAAATAAACAAAGAAAAAAAAGTTTTTGAAAAATCTAAATTTGAAGAAGAAAACGAAAGTGTTTTATTTCTTTTCACAAAGTTCAAAGAAATTTGTGTGTCATTGCCTGAACCAAGAGATTTAACTAAAAAACGAAAAGCAGCTTTGCGGGGTAGACTGAAGGAATATGATCAGAAACAAATTATTGATGTTTTCCAGGCTGTTGAAGCTTCAGATTTCTTAACTAGGAGAGTTCAAACAAATAATTCATCATGGCCAGGAGCAACTTTTGATTGGATATTGACTCCTGCAAATTTTATAAAAATTCTTGAAGGAAATTATAAAAACAAAGATTCGCCAGCAATAAAACCAAAAATAAATTTCAACAGATATGGAAATGAGCAAGATTTAAAAGAATTGCTAAAAGATGGTTTCTAGGGGGTATAACATGAGCAACACAAAAACTTTTAGAGAGATGTATGAAAAAAATCATAAGAATTCTAACTCTAAATTGAAAATTGATAATTATCAAAAAATTGTGGAAGAGGAAAACATGAAACAAAAAAAACTTCAAGAACAAAAAAAACAATCAATAATTCAAAAAAATATTCAAAAATATTTTGAATCAGTGCCCGAACGGTTTAAAGAAGCTAGTTTCGAAAATTATATCGGAAATGAAAAAGAAAGAATGCTTGTTGAAAAACTTACTGGAGGCATTTTGTATGGCCCAAATGGTAATGGCAAAACACATCTTGGCTATGCTGCATGCAGAAAAGTTGTGCTAGCTGGAGGGAAAGCTGAACTTATAAGAGTTTTTGATTTAATGATTGAGATTAAAAACGAATTTAATAATCCAGGAACAATTGGATCTACAGTTGACCATTATGCAAAGCTTGATTATTTGGTGCTTGACGAGTGTGATAAATTTTTCAATTCACAAACTGAATATTTGAGTTTAGTTTCATTGATTAACAAACGATACGAAACAGGTAAACCAACCCTAGCAATTAGCAATGCAAAGAATAAATCTGAAATAGCAACATATCTTAGCATTTCTTGTTTTGACAAGCTTAGAGATGGAGAAGATATTCCATTAATGTCGGAAAGCATGAGAGGTAGAGTTAAACAAATTGAATTAGCAAATCGACAATCAAGTTTAAGGGCGTAGTAGCATGAAAAATGTAAAATTATAGCATTGGGCAAAATCTGCAAGCTGAGAGTGATTTATTGGCCTTTAGAATGAAAGTGAAAATAAATAAAATAAATAAAATATTATCAGTTGTTCGGAAAAAACGAACAACTGAGGGGAGATTTAGAATGTCAGAGTATGATTTTGAAAGGGAAAGAGAGAGGGCGAGAACAGCACGATGGAATGCTTTCTTTTTTATTATTATTTGTGCAATTGTTGCTTATATTTTTGTTAACTTTCCTGAATATAAGAGTTCATTTATACCCCCTAAAAATACCGAAATTATTGTAAATGAAAACTTGATTTTAGAAAATTCAGGATTGATAAAAATTCATGATTTTAGAAACAATGAAATATTTGATACTGATGAAAATTTAAAAATAGAAGTTTTGCAAAATAACATAGGATTTTTACTTAGAAATAATCAAGATTTATTAGTTGGAGCATTTATCGATGGGGGTTGGTATTCTCTAGAAATTATTCCAGAAAAGAATATTGAAAATAAAGTTGATGAACAAAAAGAAGAGGTAAAGATAGAAGATGTCAAACAATCCAACTGATAGATTTGCACCAAGGTGTCCAGTTCTTGTTTATGGAAATAAAGTTGATTCAGAGCCTAGATATTTTGAATCAATTACAGCTGCTTCTAAAGAATTAAACATTCCAACAAGGACAATAAAAGAATTAATTTGTAATGGGGGGACAATTGATGGTTGTACTTGTTTTGATATTCCTCAATGGTGTGAATTTGATATTGTTTCATCCGTAATAAATGGTAAATTAAAATTTACAGTTGTAAAGGTGGATTAAATATAATATGCCTACAAAAAAATTTGAATATTGGGTTACTGATGAAGGAGTTACAATTCTAGTTGCCTTTGCACGAAATGGTTTAACAACGGATGAAATTGCAAAAAAAATTGGTATATCTAGGAATACTCTCAATAGATGGCGTAAACAATATAAAAATATTGATATTGCATTAAGTGCAGGGTTTGAAACATCAAATATGATTGTTGAAAATTCTTTGTATAAATGTGCAACTGGGTATTATTATTTTGAAGAGTCAGTTGATAAAGATGGTAATATTTTAAAAGTAGAGAAATATCAAAAACCTTCAATAACTGCACAATTAAGCTGGTTAAATAACAGAGTTCCATCAAAATGGAGACCAAATAAAACAGAAATAACTTCTAAATCAACAATTAAAATTGAGAATAATGATATGGATGAAAAAATCTTAGAAAAAAGCAAAAGCATTCTACATTCAATTTCAATTTGTTCTGAAGAAACAAACGAAATTGTATTGAATCCCGAAGAATATGAACTAGAAGATATAAAAGATGAATTTTAGAGAGAATAAAATAGATAAAAAAATAAAACCTATATTAGCATTTAGAGAGCCTGTTTTATCCAGGAAAGAGTTTCATATGCAGATATCAGTTTTAATGGAAGAAGCAAGAGAAAAAAAATCATTAAAAGCTTGGATGCGATATATGGCTAAAAACAATTTATTTTTCCTGTGTGTTTATATTTTAGATATGCATTATGTTGATCATGATTTTGGTTATAGGTTTTGTGCTGAAATAGATTCTCAAAAATGGGGTAGGATTTGGGTTTGTGCAAGAGAACATTTTAAGTCTACTTTATTAACTTTTGCTGCAACTATTCAAGAAATAATAAGAAATCCTGAAGTCAGAATTGGAATATATTCCTATAATGTTACTATTGCAGTAGATACTTTTTTAAAACAAATAAAGTCAGAATTAGAAAATAATGCAAAACTAAAATATTATTTTGATGATATTTTTTATGAAGATCCTAAAAAAGAAGCTCCTCTTTGGACTAATGAAGCAATTACTGTAAAACGTAAGAGTAGAGCCCGTGAGGCTACGGTTGAAGGAAGTGGATTAGTAACAGGCCAAAAGACGAGTAAGCATTATACACATTTAATTTACGATGATGTAATGACTCCTGATAGTGTAAAAACTCCAGAAATGATGGATTATACTGAAAAACAATGGAAAATGAGTTTAAATACTGGAACTGGAACTGATTTGAAATACTTTGTAGTTGGAACATTTTATGCTGAAGGTGAATTATATACTCATTTAATAGAAGATGGGATATGTGATCCTGTAATTCAACCAGCTTTAGATGTTAATAACATACCTGTTTTTTTATCATATAAAGCCGCTGCTAAAAAAAGAAAAACTTTAGGCCCAGATGTATGGGCAACACAAATGATGTGTTCTCCTAAAGGGGCTAGAAAAGATACTTTTAAAGAAGAATGGTTAAAATATTATGATGTAGATATTTTTACTGGAGATAAAATGTATAAAGGTATGAATATTTATATGTTTGTAGATCCAGCAGGAACAAAGTCAAGAAAACGAGATTATACTGCTATTTGGGTTATTGGTTTAAATTCTGATGAAAATTATTATGTAATTGATTTAATAAGAGATAAATTAAATTTAAGTGGTAAAAAACAAAAAGTATTTGAATTACATAGAACATATCATCCTAAAATAACTTTTTATGAAAAAGTCGGTATGCAATCAGATATTGAAGCTATTGAAGAAGATATGGAAAGATATAATTATCGATTTAATATTTCTCCTGTAAATGCCACGATAACAAAACAATTAAGAATTGAAGCCTTACAACCTTATTTTGAAAGTGGAAGGATTTATTTCCCAAGACAAATAATACATGAAAATTGGGAAGGGGTTAATGAAGATATGCTTCATTCATTTGTTAAAGAAGAATATAGAACATTTCCAATAGGTGTTCATGATGATGCTATAGACTCTTTAAGTATGATGGTTTCAAAGGCCTGCAATCCAAGTATGATTTTCCCTTCTACCAAATTTGAGCAATCTGAAATAGATAAATATATTTCAGGAAAAGCCAAGAAAAAATCCTCAATTTATAATCCTTTATCTGTAGTTTATTAATTTTTATGTTACACCAAAAGACTGTTTTAGATGATGTAAAAGCTGTAAACATATTTTTTTGGCTTATGTAATAATTTCTTTCAGAGGTAATTTATGGGTGCTAAAAGTTATGTATTAGATCAGTTAAATAATAATATTCATAAAGGATTGGATACTGGATTATCCGCAATTAATTTACTTGTTGAAACTGAAGTAAAAAATAATCAAGATTATTTTGCATCTCAAATAAGTGAGGGATTAGAATTTAACGTTTATGATAATCCAAATACAAAAGAATGGGATTATCTATCTAGTGAAGTTTTTAATAATGCTGAAAGAAAAATAGATGAATTAAATATAAGCGATGAAGCAAAATACAGAATAAAAACGAATGTATTAGATTATTCAAGGTCAAATTATAATGCAACTTTACAAACAAGAATGGAAAAAACTAATTTATTTAAATTGGCAAATGAATTAGAGAATTCAATGAAACTTGATGCATCAAATAATAAATTAAGCATAACAGAAGCCTATAATAGTTATAATGAAAGCTATTCAAAGTCTAATGAATTTGCTTTATCTCATGGCGTAGAATTAACAAAACCAAGTGATTATTTAGATATATTGATTTCAACAAAAACTGGTCAATATGTAGAAAAAACAATGTTTAATATTTCTAATACTTTTCTTGATGAAGAAGGAAAGGCAATTACTCCTGAAGTAATTACTAATCAAGTGATGAATCAAATATCAAAAGAACTTGGAACACTTAGTAATGAAGATCTATTTACAGAGGATAAAATTGCAAATATTAAATCAATGGTAGGTCAAGCTTATAATCAAAAAATGGGTGAGTTAGTTCAAGATGTAAATAATTCAAAAAAATCATTACTAGGGGAAATCTCTAATTCTGAAAGTTTATATGATGTAGATAATTTGGAAAGTTATTTTAAATCAAACTATCCAACATTCATAGTAGATACAGTTGGAAAAGATCTCCTTGATGTAGCTAATTATAAAAATGATCAATTAATTATACAAAGTTGGAATAATGATAAGTCTGATTTATCTGAAATAACTCAAGCTGATTTAGAAAAAATCAAGACTCCAGAAATTAAATCTGAAGTATCTATTAATATTGCTACTTCTAAATTAAATAAATTACTTGAACCAGGTAAAGCGAACTTAAATAATGATAGTGATATATATAAATTACTTGGTATTGAATTAAGTAATGAAGATAGAAAAATTTTTGAAAAACAAATAGTTGAAAAATTAACTCCAGGAGAATATAAAACTTCAACATTAAATCCAATTACAACAGCAATATTTAAAAAAAATGATGAAATAAATACACCAAATAATATTTTAAATAATCAAGCAAATGATAAGACTTATAATTCAAAATATCAAACTATGAATAATAATGTAAAGCAAAGATTAGAGAGTGATAGATTAAATCCTTTTTTAACTGATGAAGAATTAAATCAAAATATTTTCAAATATGTTCAAAGTGGTATTCTTTCTGTTGAAGATGCTGAGGATTTATCTAAAAGACCAAATTTCATAGATGGAATATCTACAGAAATTTCTAAGCATATTGATTCAATATACGATAAGGGATATCTCGATAAAAGTTTTACTGAAGGTGAGAAAACATCAATTTTAAATTCATTAAGAAAAGGTGCTTACGAAATATATATAAATGAAAAACCTTCAACAGCACAAGAATGGGAAAATTATTATACAAAGGTTGATAAATTAGCAAAAAAGGAGACAATAAACACATTTGTTTCGGAAATGAATAAAATTGAAAAAACATTAAATTCAAATGATTTTGTAAAAACCTTTAGTAATCAAAATGTTTCAAATATATTAAATTCTTATCAACAAGGTGATTTAGATTTTTATGTTAATCCAGAACAATTAGATTCATTATTATTTCATGGAAGTGCTTTTGATATAAATAACTCAGAATATTCTACTGTTGATTCTTTAGAAAAATATATTTTAAAGAATTATTATGGGGATAAAGCATTTGATGATTTAAATAAGCTTGAACAAATAAGCGTTAAATCTACAGCCACTATTGCTTTTGCAACTAGGCAAGAAAGACAACTTGTTAATTCTTATTTTGATACAGAATTTATTGAACCAAAGAAAGTTGGTAATAGATTTGTCTATAAGTTAGATAATAGTCTTTATGTTTCATTAATTAATTACAATGATGATAAATCAATAAAAAATGGGAAAGCTGACTTTCTTATGATTACACCAAAAGAGGATAGCTTGAGTGCATCTGATTTTAAGTTAAATAATTATACAAATAGATTAATTACGCTTGATAAGAGGTTTACTATAAATGGCTCAGAAGCAGAGAGAGCTGATATATTAAAACAAATAAATGAAAATGCTAATAAAGCTAAAATTAATAGCTTAGATAAAAATATAGATAATCCTTCTTATGATAATCCTGCTACTTATACGACTGATGAAGATGGGAATAAAATAAGTTTAAAGCCTCAAACTAATAATAATCTTGTCATGCAATCTAATTTTGAAAGTGAATTAGAAAAAACTAATATTTTAAACAATTATGAAGAACTTACTAAACAAGGGAAATCTTTGCAGGCTTCTATAAGAAATCAATTAAAAAAAATTAATTCAGAAAGAGAATATTTGCTTTATGGTCGAATGAATTTAAAGAAAAACATTTTAATGTAATAAAGGGAAATAAATGAACAATAATATTTTAGATTTTGATGAAATTAATGAAATGTTAATGAAAGATGAAAAGCGTCAAAATAATTACAGAACTGGTGAATTAGATGAAGATTCAAAGATATTAGAAAGATTTACTGCAAAATATAAACCAGCATTACAGAATTTTTATGATAGTTCAGATGATCCTAAAGGTGAACGATTTAAAGTTGAAACAGCTCAATTGATTAGTAGTAATACAGGAATTAATTTTGATAGAGCTTATAGTTATTTAGATATGTTAGGAGGTGATATTTATAATAGAGATATTGACACTCAAGGAGTTATGGAAGGCTTTATAAATTCTGTTAAAGAAGCTCATTATACAAGGCTCAACGGCAAGGCCATGACTAAATGGGAAATTACAGGTAATGATAAATATTTGAAGCAAGCAGATGAATATAATGAAGAAGCTTTAAAACATCATGTTCATGATGATTATAATTTATTAGGAGATTTATTCATTGCTAGTGCCCAGCCAGCATATTCAGTATCAAGATTTTTAATTAATGATTTAGCAATAAAAGGTTCAGCCTTTGCAATATCTACCATTCTTGGTGGAGGTGTTCCTTTTGCTGCAATAGCAGGAACAAAGGCTGTAGATTTAGCTAGTAAAGCTTATAATTTATATGATTCAGGTACAGTACAAGCAGGAAACACATATTATAATCTATCGAAAATTGAAGATGCAGATGGAAATAAAATTGATTTACAATCTCCTTTAGCAAAAACATCTTTTGCTTTAATGGCTTTAGTTCAAGGGTTTATTGAAGTAGGGTCAATGGAATTTATGCCTGGATATAAAAAACTCCAACAAGCTCTAGGTCCCAAAGTAATGGGAAATGTTCTTACGAAATCTATAAAGGATAAAGTATTTGATTTTGGGGCAGATTGGGTTAAAGGTTTAGCTAGTGAATCTTTAGAAGAAGGTATGCAATCTATTGTAGAAGATTTAACCAGTAATTTATTAAAAACTCATGAAAATAAAATTAAGAATGCTGGTTTTGAATTAGATCAAGCTAAAGATATTTTTTCAAAAAGTTTTTCATCAATGCTCGATGCTGCAAAATCTATGGTTTTATTTGGAGCGATATCTGGCGGTATTGGTAATGGAGCTATTGCAACAAGAGCAAAGATTGACGCCAATAAAAGCTTTAAAAATGAAAGTAATGATAATAATAAAAAAGGTTCAAAGACTGTTGATAAGAGGTATGTTGTAAATGATAGTCATGATAACGATGAATCATTTGAAAAAGAAGTTCAAACTAAATTAAAAAATATAAAAAAAGAAAAATTAGATATACCAACTGGAGTCCCTGTTGGTATGTCTATTAGACCAAAATCAAGAGAAGATAGTGTATTAATTGAAGCGGGGTTAAGAAATGGCTCCAAGTTTTTAAAAATGAATGTTGGTGAATTTGATGCCGCAACAGCTGATGTTCAACAAGATATGTTAAATGCTTATGCATATAGATTTGGTGGTAAGATTGATAATAAAACTAACACGATAAATATACCTAACAAGGAGGTATATAATTATTCAATAAATCAATTAGCTAAAGATAGTTATGACTTGCAAAAGAATGAAGATAATTCCTATTCTTTTAAGTTAAGAGATCATTCAGGCAAAGCTTTCACAATTAATATAAAAAGCAATGAAAAGCCGTCAAAGGAATATATTGAACCAGATAGTACTAAAGCTTCAGAATTATCTTTACCTTCCTTTATGAAATCAATTATGAAGGCTAAAACAGATTTAACAATTTCTCCTGAAGTCCAAACTAGTTTAAAGAAAAAATACTCAAATATTTTATCAAAGAAAGAGATTTCAAATGTTGCAGGATTATATAATGTTCTTTCAAAAGGAACAGGAAAAAGTGTTTCTGAGTTAGATAATATTATTGAGTTTAGATTTGAAACTAATGAAGAAATTAACAATGTTGCTATGCAATCTATGTTAAGTCAAGGTTTAAGTCAAGAAGAAGCGACTGCTAAACTTAATTCAAAAATATATAGAGGTTATCATTCAGTACAAGAAGGAAAGCAAGTAATTACTTTGACTCCAAATAAGAATGCTACAACAATATTTCATGAAATGGGACATGTATTTAGTAATTTATTAAGTCCAGAACAAAAAGCTGTTTTTTCAAAGGCTTATAACGGTCAAATTGGTGCTATGTGGGCTTCTGATATAAAAAGCGAAAACAATCAGTTTAAACTTGGTGATAATACTTATAAAAGTTATAATGAAGCATTTAAACAAATTGTACCTAATGAAGAAAGATTTGCTGATGATTTTGTTGCATATGTATCTACTGGTGTTGCTTCTTCTGAAGAATTGAAGGGTATCTTTGAAAAGTTTAAGGAGTTCTTAACCGAATTTATAAATACATTTAGCTCTAGATTAAGTGATAGTACAATTAAAGCATTTGATGAAATTTTAAATGGCAATCCTGATAATATCAGCGAAAAGTTGAATAATAATATTGATTCTTTAAATATTATGCTTCAATCAGATGAAATTGAAAAAGTTAAACAAAAATACAATTCTTACAAAATCGATAAAAATGGTAAGAAAACTTATTTAGCTCCAAATGGTAAGGTTAGTAATTTACCAGAATCTTTATATTTTATTGTAAGAACTTCTTCATTCAAAAATTGGTTTGGTGATTGGGAGAAGGATATAGAAAATTCCTCTAAAGTAGTTGATGAGAATGGAGAACCACTTGTTGTATATCATGGTTCAGGGGAAACTTTTGAAAAATTTGATAAGAAAACCATAGGACGAAATTATTATGAAAGTGAACGAACAGGATTTTTCTTTACAAAGAAAAAAAGCACAGCAAAAAATTATTCAATTTTAGCTGAAAAAGATAATGGTAATAAAAAAGTATATCAAGTTTTCTTAAATATAAAAAATCCAGTGTTGAGTAGTGTTAATAGTGATTATCTTAGTCCTATAGATAGTTTTGATATGAGATCTAATAGTTTAATGGAAGGTATTAATTTTGAGAATAAAGATGGGATTGTAATAACTGGAACAAATAATGATGATATGTATCTAGTTATTGAACCGAATCAAATTAAATCCATTTTCAATAATGGAAATTTTAATTCTGATAATGATTCAATATTATTCCAGTCGGAAAACAAAAGAACAAAAGTTATAAATGAAAATGGAACTTTGATAGCATTACATAATATTTCAGAAAGTAATTTAATTAAAGCTTATAATTTAGGAGGTATGCCCATGCCTTCTATTGCAATTACAAAACCTGAAGTAAATCATAACGGATTTGGAGAAATAACTTTTGTTGGTGATAATAAATTAGGTAATTTTTTAATAGAAAATGGCTATGTTTATAATAGAGATATTTGGTCTGTCAGATTCCCAGAACCTGAATATAAAGTAATTAAAAAGAACTTTTCAGAATTTGATACAAAGTTAAAAGAGTTAAAAAAATTAGTTGATAATGATGACTATTTTTGCTCTTTAACTTCTTTATATTCTTCACAATATGAAACTCCTAAAAAATTAATGAGATTTTATCAAGATGAAAGTTATATGTTAGATATTTATAAATACCAAGAGAATATCTCAAAAAATAAAAAAATTGATAAGAATAGTGAGGAATTTGAAAATTGGTTGTATGACTTGATTAAACCATTATATTCAGATGGATTTTTAACTATTAAGGGGAAAAAAGTTGATTATAATTTATTTAATATTTTTAATTATATGAAAACTAATGACAAAATATCTCAAATTCCATTGGGAATGACCTATCCAAAGCAAAAAGCTTTGGCTTTTACAGCTCAAAGGTTAATAAATAGAGCTCAGTTAAAAAAATATGAAGATTTGATAGAAAATATTAAAGATCCTGAAGAACTTCTTGAATTAAAATCGGATATAAGTAAAGCTGATAGTTTAGCTATAGAAAATTATAAATTTAGAGATACTTGGGAAGCCTTGAATGATTATTCAAAAGTGTTTGCAGATTATTACAAATCAAGTAAAAAAGAATCAGAAGAAAAAATAATAAAAGCTTTAGAAAAAAATGATTTTGAAGTATCTGATGATTTTGTAAAAACTACTCTTGAATTAGCAGAGAAAATGAGAAAAAGGAAACGAGCATATTTTGAAGCTAAACCTAAAACTATTATGCAACCTTCAGATTTTGTTGCAGCAATAGTCCCAGAAACAACCTCAACAAAATTAGTTGAAACATTAAGAGAAGATGGTTTACAAGTTGAATTCTATAATAACAATAGACAAGAGGTATTGAATAATTTTATAAATAATAATGAGAATTCTATTCTATTCCAAAGTGAAAATATTATAGATATTTTTGATAAAAATTTTAAGGAAAATAAGAAAGCTTTAGATTTATTTGAAACAAATTTAATGAATTTAAATATAAATCAAAGATTTAAGCCAAATACTTATTTTAAAATATTAGAACACACTCCTCTTATTTTTAATGAATTAGGATATGATGATAAACCATTTGTTATTTATAAAAGTAAAATCCCACAAATATTATCAACTGAAAAAATTAGTAATGGGACTCCTCATGGAAAAGAAATTGATAAAAAAATTATGATAGATGCATTTAAAGCAATAAGTAATCCCGTTGCTGTTTTTAATTCTGTTAGAAAGAATAAAATAAACAACAAATATGAGAAAGTAAAAGATCATTTTGTCATTTTAGTAGATATTTTGGATAAATTTAATAATGGAATAATAATACCAATACATTTAGAAAAAAATATAAGCAATATTAAAGTAAATATTATTTCAAGTGTTTATGGCAAAGATAATACTCAGAAGTATGTATTAAATAATTTAAAAAATAATAATTTAGTTTATTTAGATAAAAATAAGTCCGATTACGTGGCATTTATGCCCAACTTTTATGGGGGAAATTCATCACGCCTATCAGACTCTGTAAATACAGTACTTACAAAAGAAGATATTGTCAATCAATATCATTTTGATGAAGGACAAAATTTATACCAAAGTGATGATATTATAGACTCAATTGAGAAATATCAAGTGTATTCTAAGTACAATAATAAAACTAGTTCAGTACCACAGGATAAGCTCCAATTGCTTTCAAGGTCTACTGTAACTAGTTCTAAACTTAGTGTAATAAGAAGAGATGATATTGTCAATAAATATAATTTGGAGAGGAATCAAAAACTTTGGCAAAGTGAACCAGAAGAAAAAGATTCTATTTTTAATAATTTTGATATATCAGATATCGAAGAAGCCTTAAATAGAAATTTCTATGTACCTTCTAGCTCGTTATATCCATTAATTGATAAGAGTGACGTAGTAAGAAGAGAAATTGAGTTAAGAAAGGATTTAGCAGCGTTTCCTTGGATTCTGGACACAGCAAGAGCTTGTGATACTTTAGATGAATTTTTACAACACATTAATGAATTAAAATATGATGAAAGTTTAGGTGATAGAGCAGCTTATGATATAGAAAATTTTCATGAAGATTGGTTTAAAGATAAAAAGTCTCAAAGAAATATAGCTGTAAAAATTTATGAATTATCCAGAGTTATTACTCCTAAACAGGCAGATAGAGTGTTTATTAATAGTATTTCAGATAAATATGATTTAATTAATTTAGCAATAGAATTAAATACACCATACATGGATGTAGTAGATAAAAAAACTATCGTGAAACAACCAGTTTTTAAGGGAGTTTCTTCTACTGTACTAGCTATTAATGAAAATTCATCAAGAGATAAAATTAACCAAGCATTAAATCAAATTAGAATGAATCCTCAGGCTTACAGACAAGCTTTGATTGTAAAACAACAAGCTGAGCAAAGAGTAAAAGTTCATAATGGTGATAATGATGTATCAGATATCTCAGATAGATTAGCATATAGTGAAATGTTTTTAAAAGAAGATGTTGTTGATGAAGAATTATCAACCTTTTCTGATTTTAAGTCTGTTAAAATTGATGATGAAATACGAGAAAAAAATTTAACAAATATAGAAGTAACTGAAGAATATTTGGAGAAACAGCTTAATGAACTTGAGGCAAAAGATAAAGAAATTAAAGAAATAAAAAAAGAAATTAAATCATTAGAAAAAACTATAGACAAATTAAATCAAGAAAAGGAAAAGAATAAAGATTATAAAAAAGAATTTAATAATTTAAATAATCAACTTAAAAAAGCAAATAGAACAATTGAATTATTAAAAGAAGCTGAAATTAATAGGAAAGCAAGAATTACGAGAGATGAATTAATAAAAAATATAAAAATTAATTCACGCTTCAATATTCAAATACATGATGCAAAATATAAAGAAGGTTTAGATTGGATTCATAAATTATTTGATAAAGAAAATAGAGAAGTGTCTTCATTAAATATTCCTTTTGCTGATGAATTTAATAGACCAGGTAATGAAGTATTATATATACCTGAGAATTTGATTAAATATTTACCAAAAGATTTTGTATTGACTAGGGATAATAGAGTTAGTCGTTGGACTGTTGATGATTTAAAAATCCTGGAATTAGTTACACAACAATTTAGAGAAGATGCAAAAGTAAGTTTGTTTTTAAGAAATGAAGAAATAAAAACAAAGAGATCTAAATTTAATAATGATTATTTTACTCAAATGTATGGAAGGCAAGCTGAAAGATTTGATGATAACCTAGGGTACGCTTCTTCTATCAATAAAGATGTAAGACAAAATGTAAATTTAGCACCAGAAAATAAATTTTATCATGGTCAAGAAACTGGAATAAGAAAAAAAATTAATACTATTTCAACTTCGATTGTTCATATTCAAAGAGCTGCAAGATATTTGGATGGGCAACAGGAAGGATTATTATATGACTTTTTTGTTAAAGAATTACATAATAATTATTCTTTGTATTATAAAAATAAACATATAAGATTAGAAAATTTAGATAAATATATGAATGAAAAGGGCCTTTCAATAAACTATTTAGCTGAGAAAATATATTCATATAAGACACCAAGTACAACTATTGATTTAACTCGTGAACAATGTATAGGAGTGTTTATTTATTCGTTAAATAAATATGGTATACCAAAACTAATGAGTGTAGGGGGGAATGGGTTATCATATCAAGATATTGCTAATATTGATAATTTATTGTCAAAACAGGATAAAGAATTTGCATTCAAAATGATTGATCTAATTGGTAAAGGTGATTCTGTTGAAAGATTAGATGAAGTATCATATAGAGTTTATAATAAAATCTTGAAGAAAGAAAAAAATTATTTTCCTTTATCAGCTCAATCAATTGAACCTGAAGATAAAAAAACTTCTAAAACAAAAATAATAGGTGAGAAAAAAACTTTGCAAGGGTTTGTAGATAATGGAATGATGAATGAACGTGTTGATGCAGTTTATCCTTTAGACTTGGATGTTGTAAGTACTTTTAAAAGTCAAGTTGATGCACAAGAAAGAACAATTTATTTTTCTCAATGGGTAAAAGACGCTGAATATTATTTAGGAAGAAATACTTCTGTTGGTCAAATAATTGCTTCTTTATATGGAGATACTTGGAGGACAAATTTACAAAGTTTTGTAAATAAAGTTGCTCTAGTTTCGGCAGAAATTGTTCAGTTAGAAAAATGGGCCAATAAAATGCTATCAACTGTATCAGCAAGTAAGATAACTTATTCGCTTTCAGCTGCAATGCATCAGTTCGCTTCATTAGGTGCTGGAGTTCGAGGGGATATTGATATAGATATTCTTATTGCAACCTTCTTAAAACCAAATACTAAGCAAATGAAGAAGGATATGGAATTATTAGATCCTAATATGAAAAATAGAGTTTTTAATTTAGAGGTAAGTAGATATCGAGATTTAGCTCATACAAGTAAAGCCGCAAGAGAAATTTCTAAAGTAGTAGATAAAGGTATGTTTCTTTCTGAAATAACAGATTCGTATGTAACTACCAACTTCTGGTGGGGGGTATATAAAACTCAAATCAGAAAAGGTAAAACTGAAAAAGAAGCAATATTTAGAGCTAGTCAATTTATCTCTGAAACACAATCTTCTTCAAATGAAATGGATTTATCTGAGATTCAATCAGGAAAAACTAATTTATTAAGAAGTTTAGCAAGGTTCAAAAATGACAATTTCCAAAAATGGAATCAACTATTTTTTGATTTACCTTATTACATTAAAACAGGGCAATATAAGAATGTTTTTGGCACTATTTTTTCCAATCTCTTATCAGCAGGTTTGTTTGTAGCAACAACTGGTTTGTTGTATCAAGCAGTAGGAGATGATGAAGATAAATTTAAAAAGATGTTTAGAATTTTTCTTGATGCTGTTTATCATCAATTAATTGGAGATGTAATTCCTTTAGTAGGAGATGATGTATCAAATGCGATGGAAGGATATTCTTTTGGAACTACTAAAATAGCAGCGGCAACTTTAAATTCTATTTTTTCACTTTTAGATGAAGTTACTGATATGGATGGAGATTCTGAAGCTTTAGCAGATAAGAGTGTAAATTTTGTTTCAGAAATATTGGGATTGATGTTTGGCCTTCCATCTGTTCAAGGAAAGCGAGTATATAAAGCTATAAAAGAAAAAGATGCCTTAAGATTATTGGGAGGTTATTGGGCTTCAAAAGAATAAAAAAATCTCCCTTAGCTAGGGAGATATATATTTATAACCATATTGTTTTTGTTAATTGTTTTTCTTGGAATTCAAATAATTCATCAATTTTATTGGCTACAGGTATAATGTTGTCTGAAACGATGTGCGTATATCTTGATTGTATTCGTAACATATCTTGATGTTTCCAGGATAAATATTCAGCAACTAACATTGGAGATAATCCAGATACAATCAAAGCTGTATTTAATGAATGTCTTAAAACATGCGGGGTCATTTCAGATAAGATATCAGAATCTTCAGGAAATTTAGCACATGAATACATTTTTATTTGTGCGAAAATAGAAGTAATCCAGTTGCAATGTTTTCTAAAATATTGAGAATCTTCAGTAGCTGGAGGGTCAAGACAACTTAGAGCATATTGGGTAATTTTAGCTAGTGGAATTATTCTAATTGAACCTCCTTTTGGTTCAATGAATTTTTCCATGTCCCATTGCCTATCAATCGTTAGTACACCATTATTAATACGAGAGGGAGTAATCCCTAAAACTTCTCCTCTACGCATTCCTGTTGTTGCTAATACAGTGAAAAAAGCCCATGCTTCAATTGAATAAAAAGCTTTTTTGTCATTTATTAGTTTTGCTAAAATGTATGCAGGAATTGCTTGTTTTTTCTTTTCTTTGTAATGGATATTAGCAAAATCAGCACCTGGATTATAATCAAGTCTACCTTCTTGATAAGCTTGAGTTAATGCAACCTTTAAAAAAGTAAATAATAATTGTGAAGTTCGACAATGACCTTTTTCCTGAATAATAATTTCTTTAATATTTTGGATATCAATTCTTATAATTTTAGAAAGGCTTTTATTAAGTATAGCCGGTTTTGTTTCTAATACTTTTAATAGGTTTTTTGCAGTTCTGATTTGTAATTTAGTATAACTGTCTGAAAATCTTGTGCCATTGATTTCAGCTGATTTCTTTCTTGGATTAGTGTCAGGATCAAGGAATAATTCAATCCAATCTTTTAATATTATGCATTCATCTTGTAAGTTGGTTGAATTCCCAATAAATTGATTTGCAATAATTAATGCTTTCTTTTTATTATTTGTTTTTGTTGATGTTTGATGTCTTATTCCGTTTACATCGGACCATTGAAAATAATAGTTTGAAGAGTTTCCTCTTTTGTAAACTCTAGTGATTTGTTGAGTACCATTCCGCATAAATTCCTCCTAAATGCTGCGACTTGCAACCAATTTAGAAAGAAAAGACAAATTAGTAGGGTGATAAGTTCTACCTGTAAAAGAAATTAAACCATTCGTAGCTAAAAAAAAGAATGAGCTACGAACGCCTAATGCCTAGGGTGGATGACGGGACTTGAACCCGCAACAACCAGAACCACAATCTAGCGCTCTACCATTGAACTACATCCACCATGTAGCCTTTAGTTATAAATAACTAAGTGGCTCAACGAGGCATACAATGCCATATTTTATTAGCTTTTGTCAATATGGATATTTAAAATAATTAAAAAAAAACTCAATATAGCTAAATTAGGGTGTTTAATACAATCATCTATATTTTTATATATAAATAAATCCATATTAATAAAAATAAAAAAGTCCTCATAAATATTATATTAATAATATTATAAAGAGGACTGTTTAAATTTAATTATTAAAAATTAAAACTAATTTTCAATAAGACCGGTTGTTGAATCAAAAACAAGTGAAACTGGAACAACATATAGGTTAAGGATGTCTTCTTCTTTAATTGGGACTCCTCCAGCTTCTAAATTTGAAAGAAATTCTTTTGCTTCATCTTTGTTTTTTATATGTGAAAAGATAATAAGTTTCTCGTCTTCATGAGCATTTCCTCCACTAAAAAAGCCGCTAAATAAGCTGAATTCACTCTCTAGGCTATGATTTAAGTTCTTAGCATCCCAAACCGAGGCTTTCTGGATTCCAGCGCTTTGAAGAGCTAATAAAACATCTTCTTTATAATCCAATTTTGATAATGAAATAATTAATAAATTCATGGCTTAATCTCCTAATTAGTCGTTTTTAGATACGTTAACTTCCCCAGCTTTTTTAAGGGCATATCGAGTTAATAATGGGCCTACTATTTCAGTAATTATTGTAGTAAATAAAAGTACGTTAATTACTATAGTTGCCATTGTTGAACCTGCATTTCCATATTTAGGTAAAGTAAATTCTTTGTTGATAGCAAGAGCTAATGCTAATGCAACGCCAACTTGAGGTAATAAAGCAAAGCCAACTAAACTGCGAACAGTTTTTGGTGCCTTTCCGATTTTAGCGCCAAGAGAAGCACCCCCAGTTTTACCAATACTTCTTGCAAAAAAGTAGAAAATGCCTAAAACTCCAATTTGTTTTATCAGTGCAATATTTAAATTAGCTCCACCAAGAATAAAGAAAGCTGTAATAAATATTGGTGATAAATTAGTTACAATACTTGCACTTTTTTTACTTAATACTGGAGAAGTATTAACAATAACAGCTCCAAAAGCCATTGTTGCTAAAAGTTCTGATACACCAATATATTCAGAAATACCGATTAAGCCTAATATGAATGCTACTAATAATAGCATTATTTGATCATTGTTTTTAACTTTTTTGAGAATTAGTACATAAAATATAGCAGCTACAATACCAATTGCAAAAGCTTCAAGTATTGCTAATAAAGCACTTAATAGCATTGTTGGAATTGCAATAGATGTACCTAGTAATCTTGAACTTACAAAACCTTCAATAAAAACATATATTATAAGAGCAGCGGCATCATCTAAACCAACTACAGCTAATATTGTTGAAGTTAAAGGTCCTTTTGCTTTATATTGTCTAATTACTGCTACAGTTGCAGCTGGAGCTGTTGCGCTAGCTACTGCTCCAAGTAAAAGGGCTGTATTAAGTTCAGCATGATATATATAATTTAAAACAATAAATACTACGGTAAAGGCTCCGATACTTTCAAATAAAACAATTGAAAAAATACTTTTACCTAAACTTTTAATAACATCAACTTTTAATTCGATACCAATTGTAAAGGCAATCATACCTAAAGCTATTGTTGATATCGGACTAAATTTAATAAGTATCTCGGGTGTTAATAAGTTTACAGCAGAGACTCCAAGAATAACACCTAATAAAACAAAACCTGTTACTTCTGGAACCTTTATTTTATTGACTCCTACTTTTGTTGCATACGCTGCAATAAAAATAGCCGCTAAATAAAGAAAAATTTGTCCTTCCATTTATCCTCTACCTTCCTATAAATCTGAAAATTGAGATAAAACTTCTTCTGCTGTGGTTGCAGCTAATAAAGCTTTTCTTCTTTCAGGATTTCTTACTACTAAAGTAACTTTAGAAAGGATCTGAAGATATTTTTTTTGTTCTTCGGAAGGTCCTCCAATTAAAAATACCAATTTGACGCTTTGGTTATTGCCAGCGCCCCAATCTGAGTTGTTATTTAATACAGCAGGTAAAACAAAGAATTTTGAAATGCTTTTGAGTTTAGCATGAGGTATAGCAACTTGCCAACCGACATCAGTACTCATTATGGATTCTCTTTCGAAAATTGCATCTTCGAATTCTTTTTTGTTTGAAATATAACCTTTCGCTTCAGCTTCTGAAACCATAGTTGATAATATTTCATTTTTGTCATTGTTGTTTAAAAACAGCACCGAATCTTTTGAAAAATAATCTATTACTCGCATTGTTTTCTCCAATATTCATAGTGTAGAAATTTAAAACTTTTTTGTAAAGATATATTATTATACTTTATATATTATTATACTTTCATATATAAATAATTTTAATTATATTTATTTTTTTTAATGAAACAATCAAATAAAATGATGATTAATTATACATCCAAAGCATTTAAAATGTTAATATGGCTATAAAATTAAATTGATAAATATTTAATAATTTCTTTTTTAAATATAAATCTAAAAAAAGGGCATAGACATCTTTACTCAAAATATGTTTTTTTTGTACAGTATTTTTATAAAAATATCCAATAATTTAAATCATAACAATCTTTTTTGGAATATTCCTCTTTCCCTGTATTCAAGGTTAGAGGTTTTTTATTTTAATTCATTTTTAAAAAATAAACTTGACAAACAAATGTAATAATGTAATATTTACTTAAGCGTTTAAGTAGTGAGGTATTAAATGTTTCAAATTTCATCACATGTTTGTGGAAATGAATATATATCATTGGATAATATAAATATTAATGATGCATCAATAAATAATCTAACTCTCTTACATATGAAATCAAAAGGATTGCTTGATTTTAGAGGTGAAGATAATCCCTTATTTAGAATTGATGTGAAAGTAGATGGGAAAAAAATAGAATTTAATAATATAGATTGGCAATTAATATCATATTGGATACCTAAGGCAATATTACAAACTGAAAATGAAATTTTTGAGATAATTATTTTAACTCCATTAAAACAAAAAGGGTTTATCTATCATCTTTCAATAACAAATAAAACTAATGAAAAAAGGGTTTATGAAGTTGAGTTTAGTGGGACTTTAAAATCATTATATCATTGTGTTAATGAGGAAAAATATTTTAACGGAACTTATGAAGCATATCATAGTGATTGGAATGATGGTCCTGTTTTTGCAATTAGTAATGGTTTTCCACAAATTGCTTTATCGTTTCTTGTTGATAAAAAAGTAATTTGGTCTTATACAAAAGAACTTCCTTTGAAATATTCAGCAAAAGCAAAAATTTGTGTAGAAGGCAATAAAAAAGAAACAATTTCAAATTACATTGGAATAGGGTATGAAGAAGTATCTTCAATTACTGCTGCAATAGAATTGAAGAGAATGGGCTTTGATTATCTCTTAGATCAAATGACTTCTTATTTAAATAATATAATTAAATTCTCTAACAATGAAGAATTTAATTCTTTATTAAATAGAAATTTACTATATACTCTATTTTTCTCAACAGGGATAACAATTGATACTGAAGAGAGAGTAATTGTTACAAGTAGATCACCTAAATACTATGTATCTGCAGCATATTGGGATAGAGATAGTTTATTGTGGGCTTTTCCAGCAATAGTAAATGCTGATAAAGATGTTGCTAGGGAGATATTAGAATATATTACTACAATTCAGAGTAAAAATATTGGAATACATAGTAGGTTTATTGATGGCACAATATTAGAATCTGGTTTTGAATTAGATGAATTATGTTCTTTTATTATTGCTCTTGATTATTATTTACAAAAAACAAATGAATATGATATTTTAGAAGATCCTAATACAAAAGCTCTAATTAATAGAATATTAAGAATTTTAAAAACTAAAAAATCAGAATCTCTTTTATTATATGAAACTTTTTTACAACCTACAGATGATATGAGAACATATCCATATTTAACTTATAATAATGTATTAGTTTGGAAAGTTTTTCAAATTTTAGAACAATGGAATTTTGATAATAAAGAATTTTATTATAAAAAAGAAAAAGAAGACTTATTTAAAAGTATTTTTACAAATTGCGTAAAAAAAATTGATAATAAAGAACAATTTATTTGGTCATTAGATATTAATAATAATTATGATATATATGATGAACCTCCAGGAAGCTTAATTCTTTTACCAACTTTTGATTTTATTTCAAAAGATAATGTAATATTTAAAAATACAGCTGATAAAATTTTAGACAAAAGTTATAAATATTCATTTTCATCCTATCCTTTTGGGGCTATTGGTTGTCCTCATGCACCACATCCTTGGGTTTTAAGTTTAGCAAATAATTTAAGAGTTTTTCATGATGTTGAATCATTAAATAAATTAATGAATGCTAAAATGGATAATGGAATAGCTTGTGAAAGTATTGATGAAAACACTGGCAATTGTACAACAGGTGAGGCTTTTGCAACTTGTGCTGGATACTTGAGTTTTTCACTATTAGATGAAATTCATAGATTTATATAATTAGGAAACATTTTCTTGACAAAAGGAAAGTTAAGTGGTTACAATTACTTAATCGTTTAAGTGGAGAGAAAAAAAGTGGCAACCCGAAGAATAAATATGAAAGATATTGCAAGAGAAGCTAATGTATCTGTGGCAACTGTATCTTATGTAATAAACAAACGTAAAGATCAAACTATTGCAAAATCTACAATAAAGAGAGTAGAAGATGCGGTTAAAAAATTAGGTTATGTTCCAAATTTAGCAGCCAAAGCTCTTGTTGAAAATAAATCATATTTAATAGGAGTTGTTATTCCTCAAACTGAACCAGGGAAACAGTTTATGTTTTCTAATCCTTTTTATGGTGAGTTATTATCCAGTATAGAATTTGTTGCAAGAGATAAGGGTTATCATGTATTAATTAGTGGAACTGATGTCGATCAAAGTTATCTTGAAATAGCAAATAAGAGAGGGTTAGACGGTATAATTATTGTTGGAATCCATCCTGATAATTATTATGAAGATTTAAAAAATACTTCGATTCCAGTTGTATTAATTGATAGTTATTGTGATAATCTTCCATTTTTTAGTATCTCAATTGAAGATAGAAAAAGTGCAAAAATTGCAACTCAATATTTAATTAATAAAGGACATAGAAAGATTGCATTTGCATCAGGGGTAATTACTGGAAATGGTGTAACATATGAAAGATTTTTAGGATATAAAGATGCTTTAGAAGAAGCAAATATCGAAGTAAATGACGATTATATTTATTCCGGGACTGTATCTCAAGAATATGGCGCTGATATCGGTTTGAAAATTGCAAATCAGAAAGATAGACCTACAGCTATTTTCTCAACAGCAGATATTATCGCTTTTGGTATAATTAATGGTCTAAAAAAAGCTAAATTAAGTGTTCCAAATGATATTTCAATTGTTGGTTTTGATGATACGTGGATTGCTAGAGATTGTGATCCACAATTAACAACTATTAAACAAGACGTATTTAAGAAAGGTCAAAAAGCAGTTGAATTATTAATTGATAATGAAAATATAACAAATAAAAATACAGTATTAGATATTGAACTGATTGAAAGAGAATCAGTTGCACAGTTATAAGGAGGGATTTTAAGTTAAAAAATCCCAGATATGTTTTGAAAGGTAAATCTGGGATTAAAAGTATTAAAAATATTACTTTACTGACTTAAGTATAGTAAATTCGCTTTTATTTGTATATGGAAAAATATTAAAAAAAGAAGAGGAAGTTATGAAAAAAGGACACATTTATAAAATATTAACAACATGTGTAGTTTCTTTACTATTTACAAGTGCTTTGTTTGCTCAAGGAGCAACAGAAAAAGATAATACAGTTCTTATTAAAATGGAACAATACTCAGCATCACCAAGTAATGCATCAGGTCCTGCTTTAGATAAAATGATTGCTGAATTTGAAAAACAAAACCCCAACATTAAAGTTGATTTACAAACAATTGGTTATAATGATTATTTTACTCAATTACAAAGTAAAGTTGTTGGTGGAAATGCTGCAGATGTTTTTGAATTAAATTTTGAGAATTTTGTATCTTATGCATCACAAGGGACCTTATCTCAACTTGATGGAGAACTTGGAGATACTTCAGGTTTTAATAAAACTGCATTAAATGCATTTGTTTATGATAATAAGCAATATGGTATTCCAAATTCATTCTCAAATGTATTGTTATTCTATAATGAAGAACTATTTGACAAGGCTGGTATTGAATATCCTAATGATTCTTGGACTTGGGCAGATGTTGAAAAAGCTGGTGCAAAAATCAGAGCTTTAGATAAAGATACTTTTGGTTTCTATAGACCTTTAACCTTCCATGAATTTTATAAAGCCGCAGCTCAAAATGGTAGTAGTTTAATGAATTCTGATTATTCAAAATTTACTATTAATACTCCTGAGAATGTTAAAGTTGCTCAAAGAATGGCTGATTGGCAAATAAAATCTAATATAATGCCAACTGAAGCTCAAATGGGTGGAATGGGAGATTGGGATCTTTTCAAAAGTGGTCGTTTAGGTATGATAGTTACTGGAATTTGGGCATTTAGTGACTTTAGTGCAAATTGTCCATTTGATTGGGATGTTGTTGTAGAACCAGGTAATACAAATAAAGCTTCTCACTTCTTCTCTAATGCATATGTAGTAAGTGAAACAACAGAACATAAAGTAGAAGCAATTAAATTAGCTTCATTCTTAGCAGGGTCTAAAGAAGCAGCAAAAATCAGAGTTGAAGCTGCATGGGAATTACCTCCTGTTGAATATAGTGATGTATTACAAGAGTATTTAAATGCAACTCCTCCAAATAATAAACAAGCCGTATTTGATAGTTTAAATTATTTAGTAACACCTCCTGTTGTACAACAACAAGCTGAGATGACTGCTATAATTGGAGATTATTTATCAAAAATAGTTTACAAGAAAATGGATGCTAAGAGTGCATTAGACGAATGTCAAAAAGAACTTGAGAAAAAGATTTCTCTATAGATAAAACTAATGCCGTTTTCTATTTAGAGAACGGCATTTTTAGGAGTATTTTATGTTAACAAATGGAAGAACAGGGTGGAAAAGAGCTTTCCCATTTTTGCTTCCGAGTTTGATTGGGATGTTTTTATTTGCATTTTTACCAATAATTATTTCGTTTTTAATTAGTCTTACTAGTTGGACTGGAATGAGCAGAGTAAATCTAAGTAGTGGGTTTTTTACTTTCATAAAAGATAATTTTATTGGAATAGAGAATTTTAAGGCAATATTAACAGATTCTGAAGTCTGGCAAGTAATTTCTCATAATTTTTATTTCATTGCTTTATATTTACCCCTCATGGTAATTCTCTCCCTTTGTGAAGCTTTAATTATTAATGCTAGTATAAAAGGTAGTAGTTCTTATAGAGTAATATTTTATATACCAGTATTAACAAGTTGGGTTGCCGGTTCTTTGATTTGGAAATGGTTGTTAAGTCCAACCTATGGTCCAATTAATACTGTTTTAATTTCGATGGGATTTAAAGGCTCACTTTGGTTGCAAAGTGAAATTATGGCAATGCCATCCATTGCAATTGCTTCTATTTGGAAAGATTTAGGATTTTATGCAATGATTTTTTTAGGTGGTTTAAGATCAATTAATCCATCCTATTATGAAGCTGCAAATATTGATGGTGCTTCACCCTTACAAAGATTTTGGAAAATAACACTACCAATGATTTCTCCAATTACATTTTACATAGTAATGCTTTCTTTAATTAATGCATTTCAATTGTTCCCTCAAGTAATGGTAATGACAAAAAATGGTGATGCTGGTCCAAATGGAGCCACTATGGTTATGGTGGAACGTATTTACAAATATGCCTTTAGATATGGAAAGATGGGATATGCTGCAGCCTATTCCTGGATATTGTTTATGATAATCTTCATATTTACATATATTCAAAGAAAAGTAGAAAGAAAATGTGTGAATTACGATGTCTAGAAAAATAAAAATAACATTATATCATTTAGTAGCAATTCTTTTTTCTTTTATTGCTTTACTGCCTTTTTTTTGGATGTTATCCACATCTTTTAAAAGTAGTGGTGCTCTTCTTGCAATACCTATTGAATGGATACCAAAGGATCCAACTATAAAAGCTTATACTAGGTTGTTTAATAATGAAGGTATGATAAGAGCTATGATTAATTCGATTTTGGTAACTGCGGGGTCTATTGTAGCTAGCTTATTATCATCTTCAATGGCAGCATTTGCTTTTTCAAAATTAAAATTTAGGTTTAGTAATTTATTATTTGTACTTTTTTTATCATCTATGATGATTCCCTCTCAAGTAATATTTATACCACTATATTTAATTATGAATGAAATTCATTTAACTAATACATTATTAGCAGTAATCCTTCCTTGTATATTTCAAGCTTTTGCTATTTTTATGTTAAAACAACAAATGATGAGTATAAATGATACTTATTTAGATGCTGCAGCTATTGATGGTGCCTCATTAATGAAGAGTTTTTTTATGATAATATTACCTATGTGTAAAACAGCCTTAGCTACTTTAGCTATAATTGTTGGTATGGGTGCTTGGAACGATTATTTACTTCCCTTGGTATTACTTACTACTCGAGATAATTATACTCTTCCAATCATATTAAATTCATTGAATGGACAATTTTCTACAGAATATAATTTATTAATGGCGGGCTCTCTTATTACAATGCTTCCTTTAATTATATTCTATATTGTTGCTCAAAAATATTTTTCAACAGGACTTCAAATGGGAGGAATTAAAGGCTAATGTTTTATATAAATAAAAAAGAAATTGAATATAAAAAGATAAATGATATAAAAGAAATTAATTCAATTAATTTAATAGAGAAAGATAATAAAAAAACTATTGAAATTAAAATTGATAAAAATAAAGGACTTTGGGGTTTTGGAGAAAGATTTGATTCTTTAAATCAAAAAGGATTAGAAAGAGAAAATCAAGTATATGAAAAGTTTACAGATCAAGGAAGTCAAACATATCTACCTATTCCTTTTTTCTTGTCTAATGAATTTGGTGTATTTATTGAAAGTGATGAAGTTTTTTCTATCAAATCTAAATTATCTAATTATGAAAATATAATTATAATTGAATTAGATTATGAAAAAACAAATGTTCATATATTTATTGGTAATCCAACTTTTCAATTAAAACAATTTTTAAGTCTTCATAACGAGGTAATTTTGCCCCCGAGCTGGAGTTTTGGCCCTTGGATGAGTGCTAATAGATGGAACTCACAAAAAGAAGTGTTAAAAATGGCTAAAATCAATAAAGAGTTAGGGTTTAATCATAGTGTACTTGTTGTTGAAGCTTGGAGTGATGAAGCTACTTTTTATAATTTTAATAATAATGAACTATGGCCAGATCCAAAAGCAATGATAGATGAATTAAATTCATTAGGATTACATTTGATACTTTGGCAAATCCCAGTTTTAAAAAAATTAGATAAAAATCAAAAAAATGAACTCCATGATAGTGATTGCGAATATGCAATAAAAAATAATTTAGTTGTAAAAGCTAAAGACGGAAGTCCATATAAGATTCCAAAAGGAAGATGGTTTGAAGAAAGTATGATTCCTGATTTTACTAATCCTGATACAAGAAAATGGTGGATGAGTAAAAGACAATATTTACTTGATATGGGCGTATCTGGTTTTAAAACTGATGGTGGTGAATTCATATATGATGATGATTGTCTCTTTTTTGATGGGAAGAGTGGAAAAGAAATGAAGAATAAATATCCTCTTTCTTATACACAAACATATTATCAAGCTTTTGATAAAGATCAAATATTATTTTCAAGAGCGGGGTATGTTAATTCTTGGCAAACACCTCTTTATTGGGGAGGTGATCAAATGTCAAATTGGAGTGAATTAAAACATCAATTAATTGCAGGTTTGAATGCTGCTGTTTCAGGTATTTTTTATTGGGGTTTTGATATTTCAGGATTTGCAGGAGCACTTCCATCAAAACAATTATATCTAAGGTCTTTTTTGATGGCAACTTTCACTCCAGTTATGCAATGGCATTCTGAACCAGTCGGAGGTCAATTTTCTAAGATAATGAAATCAAAAGATTTATTAAATGATAGAAGTCCTTGGAATATTGCCAAAGTATATGAGGATGATACCATTTTAGAGATAACAAAATATTGTTGTTCTTTGAGAGAGAAATTAATTCCATATATTTATCAAGAAGCAAAATATTGTAAAGAGAATTTAATTCCATTCATGAAGCCAATGTTTTTTGATTATCCAAATGATGAAATAGCCTGTGAAATTGATGATCAGTATTTATTTGGTAGAAGTTTATTAATTGCACCAATTATTGAAGAAGCTCAAGATAGTAGAGAAATATATTTGCCAAAAGGGCTTTGGTATGATTATCAATTAAAACAAAAAATTGAAGGAAATAAAAGAATTTATAGAAAATATGATTTATCAGAGATTGGAATATTTATTAATTTAGATAGTGATTATTCTCTTTTAGAAAATATATTGATTTAAAATATTATTTCAAATTTCTAACAGATTGTCTCTCAATTAAATTAACATCAATTTTTATTTTATTAGGTAATTGATTTCTTTTTTCGATTCTATCAAAAAGTAAATCAATTGCCATTTTTCCTTTTTTTGCGATATTTTGATCAATAGTTGTTAATTTTGGATAGCAATAATTTGAAATAGTAAGATTATCAAAACCAATAACCGATAAATCTTGAGGTACACTTAGTCCAGATAATCTAGCTCCATCAATAATACCAATTGCAACAATATCAGCTGTAGTAATTGCAGCTGTTATTTCTTTTTTTTCTGCTATAGCTCTTGCAGCTTCGATTCCTCCATTTAAACAAATTTCATTACTAAAATAGTAATCGCTATTAACCGCAATGTTTTTTTCTAATAAAGCATCTTTGTACCCTTGATATCTTAATTCTATTAATTTGTTGTTGCTGTTTGCTGAAACAAATGCAATATTTTTATGTCCATTATTTATTAAATATTTAGTCGAAAGATATGTGCCCTTATAATCATCAATATTAATAACTAAAGCATCATCACATTCTTGATAAGAATCTATAAAAACAATTTTTGTTGAAACTCTATCTAAAAGGTTTTTTACATCTATATTTGCTTTTGGAAAAATAAAAATTGCGCCATCAATGTTCCATTCGTTTAAAAATGATACAGTTTCTTCTAAGGTTGAGATACTTCTAATCATGGCAAAATACCCGTTTTTTCTTAAATCTTTTTCTAATAGCCCAACAAGTTGAGCTGTATAAGGATCAGAGAAAAAACTTTCATCGTTGTAAATTAAAGGTACAATTATTGCGATTATTTTTGATGATTGACTACTTAAATTTCTAGCTGATCTATTGGGAATATAATTATTTTTTTCAATTATCTTATTAATTTTATCGACAGTTTTTTTAGAGACTTTTGAGTATTTGTGATTTATCACATTTGATACAGTCATTTGACTAACGCCTGCTAATTCAGCTATTTCTTTTATAGTCATATATGTTCCTTAGTTTATCGCTAATTCTATTATTTAAGTATTATTTTAACTTGTCAATAATTAATCAAAACTAAAATAAATTCTTGACGTTTACCGATAAACTATTTATTATAAAAAAGAGGTATTTAATGAACACTTTAATTAAACAAGATAAAAATTCAATTTATTATAAACATCAAAGAATAACATTCTTAACAGAGTCTCTAATAAGAATAGAATATTCTCCTTCAAACAAATTTATTGATGAGAAAACACAAATGGTAGTAAATAGAGATTTTGATTTAGTTGATTTACAAATTAATTTGTCAAAAGATTATATTGAAATTTCATCTAAGTCATTATTTTTAGAATCAAATGGAGAAGAATTAAGTTCTATTGGTTTAAAAATAAC
>RZYO01000010.1 GCA_009930325.1 Spirochaetia bacterium
TTTTGTAAAAAAAATAAATAAATTCTTACAACATAACAATTTAGACAAAAAAAGAACCGCTGCTAGTCATTTATGACTTTTGCAACGGCCCCTTTTTTTTTGTTAGTATATATCCATTATGCACTATAACTTTCTAGGCTTTTATGAATTTCTGTGTTTTGTAATTTTTGAATAGCTCTTTTTTCAATTTGTCTAATTCTTTCTTTTGTTAAATTATAAATTTCACCAATTTCTTTTAGACTCATTTGATATTTATTATTCAAACCAAATCTGTGCTCAATTATATCTTTTTCTTTTTCACTTAATTGATTTAAAGCTTCATTAATATCTTCTTTTAACAAAGTTGTCATAACTTGTTGATCAGGACTGGCAATATCTGATTCTATATAATCACCAATATTGCTTGTTTCATTATCTTTAAATACTGGAGCATCTAAACTTACCATATCTTTAGAAACAGAAAGAAGTGTTTTTACAATTTCTAAATCCAAGTTTGTATCATCTGCTATCATTTGTTCTGTAGGGTCTTCGCCTAATTTATGCATCAAAGATTTTTGAGATTTTTGTATTTGTAATAATTCATTTGATCTATTTAAAGGAAGTCTAACTGCTCTAGATTTTTCATTTATGGCTTTCATTATTGCTTGTCTAATCCACCACACTGCATAAGAAATAAAATGATATCCTTTATCTACATCATATTTTTCAATTGCTGTCATTAAACCTATATTTCCTTCATCAATTAAATCGGCAAGAGGTAAACCTTGGTTTTGATAATTCTTTGCTATTTTAACAACAAATCTAAGATTAGATTCAATCATTTTATTTCTAGCTCTTAAATCACCTTTTTTTATTTTTCTAAATAATTCAACTTCTTCCTCATGAGTAATTAAAGGTAACTTATTTAACTCTTTCATGTACATTGATAAAACTGTAGCATCTTCATTTAAATTATCGTTATTATTAAGCATATCATTATTTTTTTTCATTTAACCATTTCCTCCAGGTTGAAAATTAATATGCAATATCTGTGCCAAATAAAGAAACCGGCTTTCTCCTGTATAAAAATGATGCAATAAAAATAAATTACTAAAAATAAATAAAAAAACAGGTCAAAATGACCCGTTAAATAATTTATAATAAAATAGTGTAGCATTTTGATACAAAACCAATTAATTGCTAACATTTCAGTAGCGTTTTGCTACAATGGAAGCTAAATTATGCAAAAAAAGATTCTTCAAACAACATCCAAGGGAAATCAATTTCTACTGTTTTATAAAATGTTCTTCTATTTTCATCCTTTATTCTAAAAGGACTATCTTTCAAATCCTCTTCTATATTTTTAAAAGTATCTTCAATTAAATCAAAGATCATATCACCTTCACTTAATGCTACTTTTATTTTCTTTTTTCCTAATAGATATACTACAAATTGAATTTTAAAGAATTCTAAAAATTCATCATTCAATGTAGTAATATCTACATTTCTTAATAAAAAAGTATCACAAATGCAATCTAAACCTTTTACCAAATCTTTTTGGTCAAGAAATGAATTTGCTAATTTATAGAATGTCTGAGCTAAAGATAGTTGTGAATTATTATTTGAAAAATAAAAATTTGACAACATCTTAGGATTTAACAATTTTGTGCATTCTTCCATTTCTTTCTCCTTCATACATTTCACTTAAAATATAATTATAAAGATATAAAAAGGCAAATAAATTTTTGCTTAATTTTTTTTAAATTATTATATTGCCTCTTACATTTTATATTGTTATATTTATAAATATGCAAAGAGTAATCACCTTTGCATTACGATTAAGTACAGTTTAAGGAGATTATAAAAATGACAGTAAAACCTTTAGGTGACAGAATTCTAGTTAAAATGGATGAAGTAAAAGCACAAACAGCTAGTGGTTTATTTATTCCACAATCAGCACAAGAAAAAACACAAATTGCATCAGTTCTTGCTGTTGGCGATGATAAAGAAGCTATCACAGTAAAAATTGGCGATAAAATCTTACATGACAAATATGCAGGTACTCAAATAAAAATTGATGGTGAAGAGTTATTAATTATTAATATGAGCGATGTACTTGCTGTAGTAGAATAATAATTATTAGTTAATTATTAATAAAAAAGCTATTTAGATAAATTTCTAGATAGCTTTTTTCATGTTAAAGAATATTTTTTAAAAAATTGTTTACTAATCTTTTCGAGAATATAAAAAATCTTCGATTTTATCACAAACGCCTGAACTACTAGTCTCAGGATGAAAGCAATTTGGTAATGCTCGTAACATATATTGACCATAACTTTTTTGACTAATCCTACTATCAAGCAATAAAACAACACCATAATCAGCTGTAGATCGCATCAATCTACCAAAACCTTGTTTTAACTTCATGGTAGCTAAAGGTAAAGATAAATTAAAAAATCCACTTTCGCCTCTTTTTTCATAATCCATAGTTCTTGCTTTTACAACAGGATGGGAAGGAACTTGAAATGGAAGTTTTACAATAATTACAAGTCTCAAAGTATTTCCAGGAGCATCTACACCTTCCCAAAATGAGGAGAGCGCAAACAAAGAGGAATTATCATCATTTTTAAATTCTGTTATTAATTTATGCTTAGATGAATTTCCTTGAATTAACAAAGTTAAAGAGGCTTTTTCAAATTTGTCTTCAACAATTTTATAAACCTTATTCATTATGTCTTTTGAAGTAAATAAAACTAAAGCTCCACCATTAGACGAATTAATACTATTAAATATCATTTCGCTAATATATTCTAAATATTTATCTTCATTTTCTTTTTTCATCAATAAAGCTTTTTTATCTGATTCTGCACAATAAGCCGGAGGTGGTAAAGCATCAAGTGGTGTTAATAATAATAATTTATTTTCATAATCAAAAGGTGATAAAAAACTTGATTTTAAAAATGTCCTTTTTTGATCATAAGGCAAACCAATCCGCGAAGTCCAGAATTTAAAATCATCACTTAAATCCAAAGTTGCACTTGTCAAAACAACAGTACTAAGTTCTTTGAAAATATTCTCAACCAATTCGTTAGAAATATCTAAAGGCGTAATTATTGTTGAAATATCAACCACACTTGATCTTCGCCATTCTGCATCAAACCAATGAATCTCATCTTCACTCCAAGAAGCAAAATCTATAAACATTTTTAATACATTTACACTTGCAACTATTCTAAAATGAGAGGTTTCAACCTCTTTTTCTAATGCTAATGAATTATCATCAATTTCAACTTGCTTAAGAAATTGTTCCATTAATTTATTACATTCTTCTGTTTTTTTAATAATTTGGGTTGATGCTTCAATAAAATTGCTTAATCTTTTTTCTTGGGATTTTACTACATATACACTTTTATAATTTTGTTTTTCAAAAGTCTGTAATAAATATTGATTTAAAGTAGTAACTAAATTTTTTAACTCTTTATATTTTGAAATCAAAATTTGATGATCAAAGCCTTGCGTGGAAAATTTACCAAGTTTTTCAACTAAATTCTTCCCTTCACCTTTTTTAACAGAAGATAATAAATTCTCTATTTTTTTTAAAACAAAATAATTACTATATTCAATTGAAAAAAATTCTGAAGCGGTATCTTCTATATTATGTGCTTCATCAATTATTAATCTATTAAAAGCAGGCAAAATATTATCTTCAGCATATGTTAAATCATTTTCTTTTCGACTTTTTGAATCAGTAAACAATAGATGGTGATTGCTTACAATTATCTTTGCTTTTTGTAATTTTATTTTACTTTTTTGAAAAAAACATTCTTTATAATATGGACATTTAAAATTTAAACATAATTCTCCATCACTATTAATTTTGCTTCTATCAAAAGGAATAGATAAATGATACTCAGTCAATAGACCCGTTTCTGTTTTCGCACTCCATTTTTTAAATAAAGATTCTTTAGAATCAGGGTCCACTAAAAATGCTGGAGATTTTGCAATTTCATCACTAAAGCGCCTCAAACAAAGGTAATTACCCCGCCCAATTGCTAATGCTACATTGCAGTCCACATTGAGAATATCTAATATTGTTGGTATATCTTTTTTAAACAACTGATCTTGAAGGTTTATAGTGGCAGTAGAAATTACAGTCCGTTCATCGCCATTTTCAATTGAATTATATATTGCAGGAACTAAATAGGCATAACTTTTGCCGATACCTGTACCAGCCTCAATTATAGCAATTGAATCATTTTTATAGGCTTCAGTGATTAATTTAACCATCTGAATTTGCCCTTCCCTAATTTCATAAGTTTTTAACTTAGTTGATAAAAGTCCACCTTTATCAAAAATATCTTCTATTTGTTCATTTGTCATTATTTATATTCTTCTAATTTTCTATGAAGAGTTTTTCTTCCTATCTTTAAGACTTCAGCAGTTTTACTTTTATTTCCATTTAAGCTATTTAAAGTTGATAAAATTACCTTTTTTTCTACTTCGGCCAAACTTAAACCAACTTCAATATTCAATGATTGAGATTCATGATCTTGCGTGATTTGAGGAGGTAAATCTTTAACATCAACAAATTCATTTCTACACATAACAATAGAAGCTTCTATACAATTTCTTAACTCTCTAATATTGCCTGGCCAATCATATTTATATAAAGCGGCTTTTGCATCAGAGGTAAACCCTTTCACCTCAGTATTATTTTCTTTATTTATTTGGTCTAAGAAAGATGCCATTAATAAAGGAATGTCTTCTTTTCTCTCTCTAAGAGGAGGAACTTCCACATGTACTACATTTAATCTATAATACAAATCTTCTCTAAAGTTTCCTTTTTCAATTTCTTTTAATAAATTTTTATTTGTTGCTGTAACTATTCTTACATCAACGGTTATAGTTTTTTCTCCACCAACTCTTTCAAATTGTCGCTCTTGCAAAACTCTTAGGATTTTTATTTGAGTAGCTAAGTTTATTTCACCTATTTCATCTAAAAAAATAGTTCCTCCATTTGCAAGCTCAAATCTTCCTTTTTTTGCTGATATTGCTCCTGTAAAAGCTCCTTTTTCATGTCCAAACAATTCACTTTCTAATAAACTTTCACTTAATGCAGCACAATGAACTTTAATAAATGGCCCATTTCTTCTATTTGATATTTGATGAATTGCATCAGCAACTAATTCTTTACCAACGCCACTTTCTCCTGTAACTAAGACAGAAGCTTTTGTTGGTGCTACTTGGTTTATAGTCTCTAATAATTTTCTTATTTGAGAACTATTGCCTATCATTTTACCATAATTATTTGATGCTTTTAATGCAGCTAATTCTTCTTTTATTTTTATATTTTCATCAATTAAATCTTTATGTTTTAAAGATTTTTTAACTAGCAATAACAATCGATCTAAATCTAAAGGTTTTGTGAAAAAATCAACAGCCCCATCTCTCATAGCATTTACAGCAGTTTCAATTGTTCCATGCCCTGTTAAAATTACAACAGGAATATTAGGATATGTTGATACAACTTTTTTTAACAACTCTTGACCATTCATCTCATCCATTCTTAAATCAGTTATCACTAAATCAACATCATTTTTATTAATTAAGGACCAAGCAACTTTACCATTTTCAGCTGTTAATACATTATAATCTTCTAATTCAAAAGCTAAAGCTAAGCCTTCTCTAATATTTTTTTCATCGTCACAAACTAAAATTGTTCTATTCATCAAAACTCTCCCTAGAATCATCTATTGCAAGTCTTTCACTATGAGGTACTGGTAGAGTTATAGTAAACTCACTTCCTTTATCTAATTCACTTTTAACTCTAATATCACCTTTATGTTCTTTTATTACTTTATAAACTACTGTTAAACCTAATCCTGTACCACTAGCCTTTGTGGTAAAATAAGGTTCAAATATTTTATTAACTGTATTTTGATCCATTCCCTTTCCAGAATCTTTAACTACTATTACAACTTCATCGCCCCTTAATTTTACACAGATATTAATTGTACCTTTTTTATCAATTGCATTCATTGCATTTTTAATAATATTCAATAAAGCCTGTCTAAATAGATTAGTATCTAATTCTACTTTAGGAGTACTTTTTATATCTCTAATCAATTTTACATGATTTTCTTTTAATTCAGGTTCAATAAAATTACATATTTCATTAATTGCTCTTGATACACTAGTTAACTTTAATTTAGTATCCATAGGTCTTACAGCAAAAAGAAAATCGACAACAATAGAGTTTAACCTTTCAATCTCTTCAGATAATACATTAATATATCTTGAGGCATCATCAATTGTTAAAGTTTGTTTTTTTTCAAAAGCCTTATTTAATAATTGTAAGTGAATACTCATTGCAGCTAAAGGATTTTTTATTTCATGTGCTACCCCTGCGGCCATAGTTGTCATGCTTGCTAAATTTTCACTTCTTCTTAATCTTGTTTCATTTCTTTTTTGTATTGTTATATCTTTAAAAACTAATAAGAAACCATTTTCATCAATTTCTTTTTCATCAGTTAATTTAATCACATTCAACAAAATAGTTCGAATCTCTTCTCCCCATTGATAATTAAATTCATTTTCTTCTTCATTATATCCAATTTTAGTTAACTCAGCTTGTATATATGCGATAACATTTTTATCTTCGATAATACTATAAATACTATCTCCCTCATAAGTTTTCTTTCTAATAATAGGAGGTAGTAGTTTTGCAACTTTATTAATATATACTAATCTTTTTCTATTATCTAATAATATTATACCTTGTGCTAAATTATCTAATACTTGTTCTAAAATGGATATATATGAATCTTCTCTTTTTATTAATTGTTCAATTTGAATAATATCAAGTTGTTCAAGTTTTTCTAAAGCTCTTTTTACAAAATTATGCATTAACATTCTCCATCATTTTTCTATAAACATTTTCGTACATATTTTTCTTAGGAAGATTAAAAACTCTCTGATTATTATACAAAACGCTAATATCTTGAATGATTCTTTTACATGTTTTAGTATCAATTTTTTTATTAAGATATTCATTTTTTACTTTGTTTAATAATTCTTGAAGGATATATTCATCTTCAGTTGAAGAATCTAAAACTTTAATAATTGAAGCTAACATATTACTATTCATTTCTCTTTTATTAATAACGGATAATACAAGAGAATCTAAAGCATTATTTACTTCATTCATTTTTATTCCACTTGCACTTAAAAAGAATTTTTCAAAACTATTAATTGAAGAATCATCTAAAGTAAATGGGGCCAATATTTTAACTTGTTTTTCAATAGGTATTTGAGAAAAATTATATCTTCTTACCCTAGATAAAATAGTTTTCATTATTCTTGAAGGATTATTACTTAATAAAATAAAATATACATTTTCATTAGGTTCTTCTAAAATCTTTAATAGACTATTTCTGACACTATCATTACTTTTTTCAATTGCTTCAATGACAACTATTCTAGCCCTTTCATTTACTAAAGTATTGGATAACCAAGTTTGCATTGCTCTAACACCATCTACACTTATTGATGTTAGATTTTTATTACTTACTGTAATTAATGGTTTAAGTTTTTGTTGCAACGACTTTGTAAATCTCTGTGCTTCTCTTAGCTTTAATTCAATAGGGTTTTTTGCAAATTCATTTATTAATTCGCTTACTTCATAAGCAGTCTCAAACAAAGTCTTATTTTTATCTGTATATATTGCATTATGATAAGATAGTAAAAAAATTCTTACACTCTCAATTAAATAATTTTTTGTAAAATCAGTTCTATTTTTTGAATATTGTTGTATTGCCACATCAATTCTATTTTCAAAATCCCTGTTAGAAATAACAACTAAATTTTGCATTATATATTTATCGTATGCTATGCATGAAGAGCAGTTACAATTAACTCCTTTTTTTTCACTTAAACAAGATAACGTTTTTGCAACTTCAATAGCAGCAGTCATTTTTGAGGAATATTGAGGGCCACAAAAAAGTGAAGAATTACTAAATGTATTCTTTTCTATTTCTAATTCTAATATATTTGATAACTCAGGTTGAGTTTCTCTTAATTTATTGAACATTCTTAATAAAGTCCTCAGCAACGGGGATTATGGGCTCAAATAAATTTTTATATAAATAAGATTGATTTATTAAATCATTTAAATCAAATAATTTTTGATAACTTAATAACATTAATGCTACAGCACTCAAAGCTAGGACAAATACAACAGCCCAAACAAAACCCAATAATGAATTAATAGCACCTAAACCAACACCTTCAAAAACTTCTGAGAGCAAATTCCCAAGGATTAATGTAATAATATATCCAATAAAAAAGCATAACATATAGCTTAAAAGAGAATTAATTATTAAAGGTAGTTCAAATCTCGATAATAATTGTTCACTAGCTAAATCACTAAACATTAGCCCAACTATTAAGCCAACTAGAACAGCTGCTTTAGATGCAAAGCTTTTTGCAAAACCTTCAAAAGCCCCAGCGATCCCAGCAATTAAAACAATTGCAATTATTATTATATCAATAATATTCAAAACACTAGATCCAATACTAACTGTAAAATCCATCTTTTCCTCTCACTTTTTATATTCTCTTATCTGATTATAAATCTCTTCATTAGCATCTTTTAAAATAAATTTTGAGAATACTAACTCCCTTTTCTCTATATTATCATTATTTAACATATTTTCTATGACGTCCATTAAATTCATTTCACTTTTATAAACTTCAAGCAAATTCAATTTCTTATAAAATTCTGCATTTAATACTTGCTCACCTCTACTTGTTTTATTTTCTAAAGGAATAGCTAATATATTTTTTCTAAATTGTATTAATTCATTTAAAGTATTTGCACCACATCTTGATATTACTAAGCTAGCTTTCTTATAAAGATACCCAAGCTCTTTTCCAATATGTCTAACACAAATATAACCAAATTTTGAATTATCTTGGTATGTTTTTTCACCCATTTGATGATAAATATTATATTTTGATAAAAGCAAATCCAAATTATCTTTTATTAATGTATTGATTTGCAAAGCACCAAGAGATCCTCCAACAACTAAAATTATTTCTTTATTTGAATCAAAGTTCTTTTGAATATTTAAATAAGTTGTTTTTACTTCATCTTTATATTTTAAATTATTAAATTGTAAAGAACTTTCTATTTCTTTTATATCTTTTGCTTTAAAATAATTTAAATCGCTTCGTAAAGGATTCCCACTATAATAGTATTTGGAAGAACTTTTTTCTAAATCTGTTAAAGCAAAGCCTTTTAATATTTTTGAGGCAACTCTTGAATTTAGCTTTGTAGCAAGGCCAAGAGTAATATCAGACTCATGTGTAATTATTTTTATTTTTAATTTATGAGCAGCATAAACAACAGGAACAGAAACAAAGCCCCCTTTAGAAAAGATCAAATCTGGCCTATTTTTCTTCAATATTGATTTAGCTTGATAGTAACCAATGATAATTCTAAAGATATCAATAATATTTTTTATTGAAAAATATCTTCTAAACTTGCCACATGTAATTCCATAAAATAAAATATTATTATTTTCTATAAGTGTCTTTTCAATTTCATTGTTCCTTCCAATCCAAATTGAATCAATTGAGGTATCACATTCTCTTATGTAGTCAATAATAGCTAAAGCTGGGTAAATATGTCCAAGTGTACCGCCACCTGTAAATGCAATCTTCATATAATCAAAATATCATATGGTATTAAAATAAGCAATAATAGAATCAAAATGACACATAACTAGATTTTTTTTTTATTAATTTTGCATCTAATATTTACAAGATTACAAATTATTATTATTTTTTTTATAATGTAAATAAAATATATTCTTTTGAGATTAGAAAAATACTCCTTTTCTAGAAGTGTTTTTCAATGTATAATAACGGATATAGCCAAAAAATACGTTTGGAGAAATAAATGGCCAAATCAATATTCAGAGCCCTTTTCGGTTCAAAACAGGACCGAGATGTAAAAGCGCTCATGCCCATAGTAAAAAAAGTTAATGAACAAGAGAGTTGGGCAAAATCTCTAAAAAAAGAAGATTTTTTAAATCAAACTCTTGAATTTAAGAAACAAATTCAATCTAAAGAAAAAACATTAGACGATTTATTACCTCAAGCATTTGCTCTTGCAAGAGAAGCTGCTTATAGAGTATTAGGTCAAAGACATTATGATGTTCAGATAATGGGTGCAACAGTTTTACATCAAGGTAAGATTCTTGAAATGAAAACTGGTGAAGGTAAAACTTTAACTTGTGTACCTGCTGCTTATTTGAATGCACTTGAAGGAAAAGGTGTACATGTTGTTACAGTTAATGACTATTTAGCTGAACGTGATGCAAAGTGGATGGCTCCTGTTTATAATTATTTAGGCCTTGATGTTGGTGTTATTATTTCATCATTAGACAATGAGTCAAGAAAAATTAATTATAGTAGAGACATTACTTATGGAACAAACAATGAATTTGGGTTCGACTATTTAAGAGACAATATGAAATGGTCTATGGATGATAAAATTCAACCTAAACATCATTATTGTATTATTGACGAAATTGACTCTATCTTAATAGATGAAGCTAGAACTCCATTAATTATTAGTGGGCAAGCAGAAGATGACTCAGAACAAGTTATTGGTGCTCAAAAGATTGTATCTTCATTAATTGAATGTGAAAAAGACCCATCAACTAATGATTATTATGAAATGGACCCTTTAGCTAGATTTGATAAGAACTCAGCTCCTTTTGATGAAAAAGGTGATTACAAGATTGATGAAAAAAGAAAATCTGTATCATTTACTTCTCAAGGTATGACTCATATTGAAGAATTACTTCAAAAACTCCATATAATTTCTGGCAGTTTATATGAAGGTTCTAATTTTGAATTTGTTCACTATGTAACTCAAGCTGTAAAAGCTCAAAGATTATTCCATATTGAAGTTGATTATGTAGTTCAAGATGGACAAATACAAATTGTTGATGAATTTACTGGACGTATTTTACATGGAAGACGTTATAGTGATGGTCTTCACCAAGCTATTGAAGCAAAAGAAAAGATTAAAGTTCTTGGACAAAATAAAACTCTTGCAACAATTACTTTCCAAAACTTCTTTAGAATGTATGATAAACTTTCAGGTATGACTGGTACTGCTGAAACAGAAAGTACTGAGTTTATGAAAATATATAAACTTGACGTTGTTGTTATTCCAACAAACAACCCAATAGCAAGAATAGATAGTCAAGATTTAATCTATTATAATGAGAAATTTAAACTAGATGCTATTGTTACAGAGATTAAAAAAATTCATGAAACCGGGCAACCAGTATTAGTAGGTACTGTTTCAATTGAAATGAGTGAAATTATTTCTACGCTTCTTAGAAAAGTTGGAATTAAGCATGAAGTTCTAAACGCTAAAAACCATGCAAGAGAAGCTTTAATTATCGAAGAAGCTGGTGCTGTTGGAGCTGTTACTGTTGCTACTAACATGGCTGGTCGTGGTACTGACATAAAACTCGGTGGTAGCATCGAAAATATGGCAAGAAAAATTTGTGGTACTGAAGCAACTGCTGAAGAATTAGCTTTAGCTATTGAAAAAGTTAAACCACAATGGACAGTTCAATATGAAAAAGTTAAATCACTTGGTGGTTTATACATTTTAGGTACTGAACGCCACGAATCAAGACGTATTGATAATCAGTTAAGAGGTAGATCAGGAAGACAAGGGGATCCAGGTTATAGTAAATTCTTTGTTTCTCTAGATGATACTTTAATGCGCTTATTTGCAAATGATAATCTAAAAAATATGCTTGGTAAAATAGGTATGAAAGATGGAGAACCATTAGAGCATAAAATGTTAACTGGTTCAATTGAAAGAGCACAAAAGAAAGTTGAAGAAAGAAACTTTGAAATAAGAAAACATTTATTAGAATATGATGATGTATTAAATGAACAAAGAAATTATATTTATGATAGACGTGATGAAATTCTTAGCAATGAACATTTACTTTATAAAGTTTTAGATATTTGTCATACATTAATTGATGATTTAGTTGATGAAGCTTTTAGTAAAAAAGATGGAAAAGAAATAATTAACATTATTGAATTTTCCAAAAATGATTTATTCTATGATGTAGTCCCTCTCGAAAAGAATTCTACAAGAGATCAATGGAAAGAATATCTTAAAAAATCAATTGATGATGAAATTAATTCTAAGGTAGAAATCACAACAGAAAAACCTTTCAATGATTTCTTAAGATTCCATTATTTAAGACAAATTGATTTAAGATGGCAAGACCATTTATCTATGCTTGAAGAATTAAGAGAAGCTGTAGGCCTTAGGACTTTTGCTCAAAAGAATCCTTTAGTTGAATATAAATTAGAAGGCTTTGATATATTTAATGATATGTTATTTAACATTGATAAATTTATGGCTCAGACTTTGATTAGAGTTCAAATTAAAGAGAATACTGAATCTTATCAAAAAAGAAGACCAACTAAAACTATTGAAAGACATTCTAAAGCAGCAGCATTCCAAGAACAAGCAAGTAATGCAGCTCAACAAACAAGAGCTAATAGAAATTCTAATAATAATGAAGCTCCTGTTACTGTTAAAAGGAATACTCCAAAAGTTGGAAGAAACGATCCTTGTCCTTGTGGTTCTGGCAAGAAATATAAAAATTGTTGTGGAAGACATGTTTAACAACAATAATTAAAACAAAAAAAGATGAGCTAAAAACTCATCTTTTTTTTATATTTTTTGATTTAATTAAAAGAAAGACTCCGGATCTAGCGGAATTCCACCTTGAATTATTGCAAAATATAAAATGTTGTCTGAAGGGGAAACTGTTCCAACCTCAGAATTAATATCCACATCATCACCAATAGATAATTGGGTAGTCTCTAAATTTCCATAAATTGTAACATAACCACCATCATGTGCAATTTTAACATTCTTCTTTCCATTTTTATTCAAAATATCGACAACAGAGCCTTTTGCAGAAGCAACAATAATAGAGTCTGTACGAATCAAAATACCGTCTAATGTAATATCATCATTATAAAGATTATCTTCCATAAATTGCCCATATTTAGCAATTATAGTACCATTTGATGGCTTTACAAACTTATTTAAAGAAGTGTTTATCGCAGGATTAGTATTTATCTCACTCATATCTGGAATAAAAATCTTATCACCAACATCTAATCTTGTATCTGTTAATCCATTTATTTCTTGAAGAGTTTTCCAACCTAAATTAGGACAATATTCATTGGCAATAGTGGAAAGCATATCTCCCGATTGAACAACATAAAATCTTCCATTTCTATCTGGGATTGATAAAACAACACCTTCTGTTACACCACTAATATTTTTTATTTCATTAATACTTATTAAAGTTTGTAGCTTTAATCCATATAATTTTGCAATACTATTTAAATCTTCATTTGCTTGAACAATATGATCAATAAATTGTACAGCTCCTTCTTTTGCTTTATCGCTTTTTACTTTTGAAATGTCTAAAGCTATAGTATCATTTTCTATATTTTCAATTCCTAAATTAACTTTTGTATCAGTTATATTAGTGGAAGGTATTTCTGTAGTTGGTAAAGCTGTTTCTGGCTTTACAGGATTCTCATTTTCAATAGTTTCAATACTAGTTTGTTTTGTACTAGGATTACTTTTGTTCGTATTATCATTTTTAAATTCTTTTATATATAAATATCCAGCAATTGCACTAAAAATTATTAATAAGATTAATATAAAACTCATTATTCGTGCACTTTTATTTTTCTTATTGTTTTTATTGGATGTGTTATCTTCAATATCTAAAGAACCATCCATATCAAAATTTTCTCTATTCATGTCGACATTACCTTATTCATACTGTACTATAAATATATCATGGATTCCACAAAAAAAGATAAAATTTTTAATTATGCCTTTCTATTTATAGTAATATTATTTATTTCAATTTTAATTAAAATAGCACATCTTATGATAAGTGAAAAGGACAAAAGAGTAACATATAACGACCCAATTGTAGCACAAACAATTATTAGAGGAACAATATACGATAGAAATTCAAATATCTTAGCAATTGAAGTACCTTATTATAGCTGTAGTCTCCGTGTAGACAAAATTCAAGATTTAGAAAAAATCGCTTACATGTGTTCTCCTTATTTAAACATGAGTGTTGAAGAAATTAAATCTGTAGCATCAAATTATACTTATCAAGCTTTAATAAAAGAAAGAATTAATGATAGTAAAGTAAATTCATTTATTTCATTTATTAATGATAATAATCTACAAAATGTTGTTAAAATTGAAAAAAAATACGGAAGAGATTATCCATATAGATTCCATGCAGCTCAAAGTATTGGTTTTGTAGGTTATGATAACAATGGATTAGAAGGATTAGAAAATTCCCTTAATGAAACTCTATACCCAGGACCAGGATTAAATGAAATCATTACTTATGGAAATGATGTATATTTAACATTAGATATGAATATACAATATCTATGTGACTTAGAAGTCCAGAGAGTTAATGCTGAATTCGAACCTGAAAGCATAGTAGCAATAGTTATGGATGCAAAAAATGGTGAAATTTTAGCTCTTTCAAGCTACCCTTGGTATGATCCAAATAACTTTAAGAACAGTAGTATAGAAGATAGAAAAAACAATACAATATCAATGTTATATGAGCCCGGCTCGGTTTTTAAAATCTTCTCATTTGCAGCCCTTTTAGATATTAATAGTGCTAATTTTGATGAACCCTTTTATTGTGATGGTTCATATGATTTTGAAATAAATGGACAAACTTTTACCATAAACTGTGCGCATGAACATGGAAAGGTTACAAAAGATACTATGCTAAAATACTCGTGTAATGGAGCAATTAGTAAATGGGCCTTAGAAACTGATTCTAATGAATTCTATAATAAGCTATTAGACTTTGGTTTTGATTCAAAAATTGATATACCAATGAATGGTATTGCCAGATCTAGAATTCAAAATCCAACGCTGTGGTCATTAAGATCGAAACCAACAATTGCTTTTGGACAAGAATTATTAACTACAGCAATAAATATATCAACGGCTGCAACAGCAATAGCAAATAAGGGAATCCTTTTAGAACCTAAAATTATTAAACAAATTGAAGACAATCCTAATGATGAAGTAAATACTAAAAGAATTATAAAAGAAAGCACTGCTCAAACTGTACTAGAATCAATGGTGAGAGCAACTGAAGAGGATGGCACTGCTGTAAAAACAAGAGTAAATGGAGTAACAGTTGCAGCTAAGACAGGGACTGCTCAATTATTAAATGAAAAGTCGAAAAGTTATGCTGATGGTAAATCTTTAGCATCAACTATTGCAATAGTTGATGCAACTGATCCCAAATACATAATTTACTTTGCAGCAAAAGCTCCGACAATTAATTCAATTTGGGGAAGTAATGTAGCCTCCCCTGCAATAAAAAATATAATTGAAGGACTGACTTCTCAAAATAAACTATAATTATATTAATGTATTTTTATTTGCTGACTCCCACATTGATTTAAAATCAATTGAAAAGCCGTGGAACAAACTCATTATGTAAGAACTATTAGCAGGATATATACCACTTTCAATTTCTTTACCATTGCTAAAAAACATTAAAGGAATGTCTATTTCATTACAGAAAGATAAAACATTACCAATAGAAGAAGCTTCATCACACATAGTAACAATAACACTTCTTAAATCATATTCATCCTTTAATTGAGTATATGTATGCTTTAACTCACTTAATTTGTATCTCGCATTAATACATAAAAAATGACCAATATTCTCTTTTTTAATAACATCAAGCATCATATACTTCAAATCTTTTTCAATATCACCGATGTCAACTAATATTAAATCATATTTATTAGATTCAGATTCAACAAATTGCCTTAATGCATTAGGGTCTCCAACATGATATACATCTATTTCATATAGTTCACATATAGAATTTAATTTTGAGGAACCACCTAAAGAAAGAATTGCAACCTTTCTTCTAGATGATTCTTCAATATCTGTGGAATATAATAATGATAGTTTTAACAAAGAAACTGTCTTACCAACTGCAGAAGAACCATGTAAAACAAAGAATTTAGGCGGATTTAACATATTATCTCTGTCAATTTTTGCACTGTCAATCAAATTATTGACAAGACTTAACTCCATGTCAGTAATATCTTTTACATCATTCCAAATTAAATTTCCAATAACATAATCAATTAAAGGTAATGAAAAATCATTAAGTTCTAAAACTTTACGCATTTTAGAAATAACTTCACTAGGTGCCTCAATGCTTTTTGGTTTCTCAATATCGGAGTTCTCACTATCTTCAGGTATTTTATCATCTACGAGATAACAAGTAATGGTACAAGAACTTTTTTTTGCAAAAGAAGCTTGATTATTAGTTAATGAATTAATCCTCACAGCTCCTCCATATCTTTGTCTTGCAATTTTTATTGCTTGATCATAATCCTTTGCTTCAATAGTAAGAAACTCCATATGATACTCCCTCTATAATATAAATCTTGATAAATCTTGATCCTGAACAACATCAGAAAGTCTCTGATCAACATATTCTTTAGTTATAGTTATTGTTTGACCACTACATTCATCAGCACTAAAACTTAATTCTTCAAGTAATTTTTCCATTACTGTATATAATCTTCTTGCCCCAATATTTTCATTTGTAGCATTTACTTCATAAGCTATTTCACTAATTCTTCTTATTGCTTCTCTATCAAACTCAATATCTACACCTTCGGTTTTTAATAATTCATGATATTGCATTGTTATAGCATTTTTTGGTTCAACAAGGATTCTTTCAAAATCATCAGCAGTTAATTCTTCTAATTCAACTCTTAAAGGGAATCTTCCTTGTAGTTCAGGAATTAAATCACTAGGTTTTGAGACATGAAAAGCTCCACTTGCAATAAATAGAATATGTGTTGTATCAATAATACCCCATTTTGTGCTTACTTGAGTACCTTCTACAATTGGTAAAATATCTCGTTGAACACCTTCCCTTGAAACATCTTGCCCATTTCTTTGACCTTCTGAAGAAGCTATTTTATCAACTTCGTCAATAAAAATAATACCCATCTGTTCAACACGTTCTTTTGCTTCATCTTTTGCTTTATCAGGATCAACCATTTTTTGAGTTTCTTCTTCTCTCAAAAGATCTCTTGCTCTTTTTATTGAACAAGTTCTTTTTTTTGGCTGTTGGAAAATAGAGCCTAATGAATTCATTGCATTTTGCAAATCATCCATACTTGTAGCACCAACCATTTCAATACCTATATTTGCTTTATTATTTACAGCAATTTCTACTTCTTTTTCTTCGAATTTGCCATCTTTTAACATTTGTCTAAATTTTTCTCTTGTTGCCTTAGAACTCTCAGCAATTGAACTTGAAGATATTTCTGTTGTTGATACATTGTTTAATGGTAGAAGTAAATCTAATAATCTTTCTTCAACTTTTTTCTCTACTTCTTCTTTATGAGATTCACTCATTTCTTTAGTAACCATTTGCATGGATATTCCCATAAGATCTCTCACCATTGACTCAACATCTCGTCCAACATAACCAACTTCAGTAAATTTTGTTGCTTCTACTTTTATAAATGGAGCATTACTTAATTTACTAATTCTTCTAGCTAATTCTGTTTTACCACAACCTGTTGGTCCAATTAATATCATATTCTTTGGAGAAACCTCATCCCTAATTTCATCAGGTAATCTTTTTCTTCTAGTTCTATTTCTAATTGCAACTGCTATAGTCCTTTTTGCTTGTTTTTGTCCAATAATATATTTATCTAACTCTTCAACAATTTGTGAAGGTTTCATTTCATCTAGTAATGGAATTTTGTTCATATTGTTTCCTTATTTATTTTGATAATTCTTCAACGATAATTGAGTTATTTGTATAAATACAAAGAGAAGCTGCTATTTCAACACTTTTTACAGCTATTTCTTTTGCATTTAAATCTACATTTGAATCTAAATATGCTAGGGCTGCTGAAAGTGCATAATTTCCACCAGATCCAATACCTATTACATCATTTTCCGGTTCTACTACATCCCCAGCTCCATTTATTAAAAAGATCTTATCTCCATCGGTAACTATTAGCATAGCTTCTAATTGTCTTAGAGATTTATCAGTTCTCCACTGTTTTGCTAAATCTACAGCTGCTCTTGTCAAATCACCATTAAATTGTTTTAGCTTTTTTTCAAATAATTCAAAAAGAGTAAAAGCATCCGCAGTAGTTCCTGCAAAACCTGTAATTACTTTGCCATTAAACAAATGACGAATTTTATGTGCATTTCCTTTCAATACAGTATTACCTTGAGTAACTTGGCCATCACCTGCGATAGCAACTTTGCCACCCTTTCTAACTGCAACAATTGTTGTTCCTTTAAATGATCCCATTTTATTTCCTTCCATGAGGATGTGATTTTAAATAAACATCTCTCATTTTCTTTTGTGATACGTGTGTGTAAATTTGAGTTGTGGCTAAACTTGAATGCCCTAGCATTTGTTGAACCATCCTTATAGATGCACCATTATTTAATAAGTGCGTTGCATAAGTATGTCTGAGAACATGTGGGCTAAAGTTCTTTTGCCAACCAAAATCAACACGTTGTTTATCAAAAATACTCTCAACAGAGGAAATCGACAAGGGTTTTCCTAAATTTGTTACAAATAATTTATCCCTAATCGATTTTTCTCTAATTTGATTATCAATTTGTATCTTAGTTTTTTCTTTAATATATTTATTTAATAAATTTTTAGTTCTATCTGTAAAAAAAACAATTCTTTCTTTATTGCCTTTTCCAAATATTACAAAATTATTTTTATTTAAATCAATATCTCTTACACTTAGATTTAGAGCTTCACTTATTCTCATTCCAGTATCATATAATAAACTATATAAAACTTTATTTCTAAGAGAATTAAAATCAGTAATTTCTATTGATAAAAGAGTTACTATTTCATCTTCACTTAAAAAAGTTGGTAATTTTCTCTCACCTTTTCTCTGAGATATTGAACTAAAAATATCATTAGATAAAATATTATGTTTTCGACAATATTTTATAAAACCCCGTTGACTACTTATTTTTCTAGATATAGTACTCTTACTTAGGTTTTTCTTATTAAGAAATTTTACATAATCTAATGCTATATCTTGTTGCATTGAAAAAAAATCAATGTTTTTATCTATTAAAAAATTATAAAATTCTAATATATCTTTTTGATAACTAATTAAAGTCTTTTGACTTAAATTTCTGATATTTTTTAAATATTTAATATAATTATCAATTATTATTTCTACTTGCATATATTACCTTTATTAATATAAATATAGCATGTATAAGAGAAATAATTCAAATAATAAAATAACTAAAAAGATAAATCATAAATTGAATTAATTGTTTCACAGCCATCATTAAAAAGTGAAAAGCTAATCTCATTTATTTTTTTATTTATTGTCGCACTTTTATGAATATAAAAATTTGTTCCTGTATCAATTATTGAGGTTATCCCATCTTTACAATAATCGCCTATTCCACATTGAAATAATACTAATACATCAATTAATGCTCCATAGATTCCATAATTTAAGTAATAAGTATTCCTTGTAGGTTTTATATCCATCTCAAAGGGAGAAAGGAATATGACGTTATCAATGCTTGAAAAAACATTTAATCCAGCGGGGATAAGACAATATATAGATTTATTTTTTTCTAAATATCCTTGTGAAATTTTTTTTGATATTCCATTATAATTACAAAGAATTAAACCCAAATTATTTTTTGATAATTCGAACCCAAAATTCTTATAACTATTAATATCTTCTTGAGCATAATTAGAAGATCCTAATACTCCAATATTATATATAAAAGGAGATGGAAAATCGTATGTTGATGCTATTCGAAAAGGAGGAATAGTTACTTTTTTTAAATCCAAAGGATAGAAAAAATCATCAACAAAAGCACATTTATAATCTTTGAATGAACAATATTTAAATTCTAAATTTTTTGTTGAATACAATTTATGTAAATTTAAGATTTCCTTTAAACAAAGATTTTGTTTTAAATATTTTATTTTAGATGCTTCGGATAAATTGTTAACCAATGATAATAGTAATTTATTTTCATACTTCATATTATATTAACTTAATTACATATAAATTTGCTTTAAAAAATAAAGCTTATTTATGATATTTTTTATAAGTTTCTTCTAAGTCTTTATTATCAATATGAGTATAAATTTGAGTTGTTTGAATATCACTATGCCCTAATAGCTCTTGAACTATTCTTAAATCAGCCCCACCTCTAAGTAAATGAGTTGCAAAACAATGCCTTAAAGTATGAACATGTATGTGTACATTAGAATCAAAACAATATTGTTCTAATCGCTTATTTATTGCTTGTCTTGTAAGTTTATTACCTCTTCTCCCTAAAAAAATATACTGTGTTTTTCTTTTTATCAAATTTTGCCTTGCATTATTTAAGTAAAATTCCAACTTTTCTTTTGCAATATCTCCTATAGGGACATATCTCATTTTATCCCCTTTTCCTTGAACAATTAGAAAATCATTTTGATAATTACTTAATTCTAAATTTATTACTTCACTTACCCTTAATCCACAGCTATAAATTAATTCAAATAAAGCATAATCTCTTATTGCAAGGTCATCCTTTAATTCAATTGAATTTAATAGTTTATTTATTTCTTCTTCACTAACAACATCAGGAATAGATTTGTTTATTTTGATTGAATCAAATACATCTAAAGGATTATCTTCCCTATACCTTCTAATTATTAAAAATTTTATAAAATTTCGAATTGAACTTAAATTTTTTGCTTGAGAACGTGCACTTAAGGCTCTATCTTCTTTACTAGAAGAAAAATATGATTCAACATCATCGATAGTAAAATTTTCTACTTTTAAATCATTGTTTTCAAGAAAATTTAAAAAATATTTTACTTCTGTTTTATAAACATCGACGGTCGCATATTGCAACCGTCTTTGATATAGTAAATAATCAATATATTCTTTTTGAATTAAAGAATTATCTATCATTTTTTATTAGAATCCCTTCTTTTTTGATATCTCAACACAGCCGGAATATTATAATCATCTGGCTCTCCACCATTGGCTTGTGTACCTATTCTTTGTTGTAAATCTTGCCATCTATTTACAGTTATTGTTGACATATTAGAATTTTCATCTTTCTCATTTACACTTTCTTGATTTGTAGTATCTTCAACTTTCTTTGATTTTTCACCTTGGGCTGTAAATAAATGTTCACCTACATTGTCATTAGCTCTTTCAAAACCCGTTGCTACTACAGTAACTTTAACTCTATCTCCAAGATCAGTGTTAAATGATTGTCCAGCAATAATTAAAGCATCTTCAGCACAATTTTCTGTTATTAATTCTACTACATCTTGATATTCTTGAATTGTTAAAGAATCAGAACCAGCTAAATTAACTAAGACACTCTTTGCTCCATTAATTGATGCATTTGCTAATAATGGATTACTAATAGCTTGTCTTGCTGCATCTACAGCTCTATTAGCACCTTCTCCAAAGCCAATACCCATTAATGCATCACCTTTGCCCTTCATAACTGTTCTAACATCAGCAAAATCAATATTTATTTCACCAGGTTCAGTAATTAATTCAGAAATACCTTGAACACCCATATATAATACTTCATCAGCCATTAAAAAGGCCTGTTTTATTGGTGTATTATTTTCTACAACATTTAATAAATATTGATTTGGGATAATTATTAATGTATCAACTTGTTCTCTTAATTTATCTATTCCCTGTTGGGCTAAAGCTAATTTCTTTTTCCCTTCAAATGAAAAAGGTGTTGTAACAACCGCTACTGTTAATGCATTAGATGATTTTGCAACTTCAGCAACAATAGGAGCTGCTCCAGTTCCTGTTCCTCCGCCCATTCCAGCGGTAACAAAAACCATATCACAATCTTCTACTTCACTTTTTATATCTTCTTTACTTTCTAAAGCAGCTTTCTCACCAATTTCAGGAATCCCACCAGCACCTAAACCTTCAGTTAATGCCTTTCCTAAAGTAATTCTTGTTTGCGCATTAGATCTTTGCAAAGCCTGCATATCTGTATTCATTGCAACAAATGAAACTTTTTTTAAGCCACTAGCTATCATACGATTTATCGCGTTCCCACCTGCACCACCAACTCCAACAACTTTAATATTGGTTTCTACAGCTTGGTCTCCTGAAATCATATCTTGTACTTCAAACATTCCAACATCCATAAATTCTATCCTTTAATTATTACAATAAAGATTTGAAAAAACTCAAAACTTTATTTCCAAATGATCCATTTTTCTTATTATTTTTTCTTCTACCTGAAGAAGTCTCAATATGTTTTTTAGCATTACTTTTTAGCAAACCTAAGACTGTTGTATATTGAGGGTTAATATAATTTCTATCTAAACCACCTAAAGCTTCTGGAAAGCCCACTCTACATGGTAATCTAAAAATTTCACTTGCTAAATCAGTTACTCCCGAAAGAAGAGCTCCACCACCAACTAAAACAACACCACCACCTAGATTTCCTAAATTAGGTATTGTTAACAATTCATTTTGTAATCTAGAAAAAATTTCAGCCATTCTTGCTTCAATAACCTTTGCCAATTCTTTTTTTGGCATTTGGATTGCTGGCAAAGAGCCAACACTAGGTATTGTAAACAATTCATCAATAGAAACTGATGGGACATATGAATGACCTGAATCTATTTTTAATTGTTCTGCTACAGCTTTTGGCTTACTAAAAATTAAGGCAATATCATCAGTAACAGAATTACCGCCTAAATTAACTCCACCTGTATACATAGGAGTACCATTACTATAAACAATCATATCAGTAGTTCCAGCACCAATATTAATTAATACTGTACCCATTTCTTTTTCTTCTGAAGAGAGCGTTACATCAGCATCTGCTAAGCTTTCTAAGGTTGTCCTTCGAACATTTAAACCTAGACGTTGAACACATTTTCTATGTGTTTGACATAAAATAGAACTCGCTGTTACAACTAGTACCTTTGTTTCAAGTCTTCGTCCTAACATATCAATAGGATCTTTAATTCCCGATCTTCCATCAATTTTAAAATCTTGTACTAATAAATGTACAACTTCTCTATCAGAAGGCAATTCAAAAGCTTTTGCAACTTCCATACTTCTAATAACATCATCTTTTTTTATTTCTTGATCAGGATCACTAATTCCTACAACACCTTGACTAATGGTCCCTTTTATTGATTCTCCACCAACACCAATTACTACATCAGTAATTTCAGTGCCCGCAAGTAATTGAGCTTCATTAATCACACTGTTTATTGCACGAACTGCTTGTTCAATATTTATTATTGAACCGTGCAAGACACCTTCACTGGCTCTCTCACAAATACTGTCGACCATAAATTGTTCGTCTCGGCCAATAGATCCTATTACACAACGAATAGTTCCAGAGCCAATATCTAAACCCATCAACACTTTTTCTGCTGCCAATTACTCACCCTCCGAAAGAACTATTTCGTTCAATTATAGCTCTATGGTATACATCTAATACTTTTTTATTATTAGTTGCTCCATTCAGTGCTAACTCAATTGCAGTTTTTAGTAGTTGAGTATTTACTTCCTCACGGACCCTAATTATTGTATTAGTGTTTTTAAATTCTAGCCTAAAAAAGCCAAAACTATTATTAACATTATTATCGTATTTTACACTACTTATCAAGTAAGAAGAATCATTTAATAAATCAAGGTTATCAATAAATTTGTTAAATCGACTTAAATTTGACTCTTTAAGCAGTGAATTTAATACATTTTCATCCATTTCAATTTGAATTAATTGATTATCAATTATTGAATTATCATTATTATTTATTCTATATAACCCTTTATTACTCAAAATAGCATATTCGTCTTTTCCAATTATCCTAATTATAGCATCAACTTGAGTTTTTTTTAAGCTAATTCTTAATTTTTTTGATAAGGTTATTTTTACTTTTGCGCTAGCAATAAAAGGATTATTTTCAATTTGCTTTTGTATTTTTTCACAATTAATTCTAAAAATATTTTTATCATTATAATTATTTAATATTATTTTTAAAGAGGGAGGGATTTCTCCTTGATCAATTGTAACTTCTATTGAATTTATATTAAGGTATTGAGAATTAAATAGAGCAAAAAAGATAGAAGAAATAGCCATTAAGATGATAATTGAACTTAGTAATATTTTTTTAGATTTAGTCAAAATACATCTCCTCATAATCAGTTTTATACTTACTTTCATTTAATAATTTTGAATTATCATTCTCAACAATTTTATTTTTCGATTTAGTATTTGAGGTTTCATAAATTATTTTATGAACAATTGATACTAAAATAATAGTGAAAAATAGATTTGTTCCACCTTGAGAGAAAAAAGGAAGTGGAATCCCTGTAGGTGGAAGCAAGGCTGTTACTACCATCATATTAATTATTGCTTGTAAAACAATAGAAGTAGTAATACCAAAAGATACAAATGAAAAAAATTTATTACTATTATAATTTGTTTTTGCGACTTTGTAGCCGATTTGTGTAAATAATAAAAATAATATAATTAATAATAATATACCAAGAAACCCCGCTTCTTCTCCTAAATGTGCAAATATAAAATCATTTTGAACTTCAGGAAGAATTCCTTTTTTATAATACCCTGCTCCAATAGATTTTCCAAAAAACCCACCACTTGCTATTGCACTTAATGAATTGTTAATTTGATAATTCAAACCAGAAGGATCTAAGCTTGGGGAAAAAAAAGAAATTATTCGTTTTATTCTATATCCTTGAGAAAATAAGGCTAGAAAGGCAGGCGGCACTAAAAATAAAGCAATAACTGACATTATTTTAAAGTTACATCCACAAATTAAAAGGAGTGAAAATGATGTTACTAAATATACAATAGTTGTTGAATAATCTTTTTGTAATAAAATTAATGCAGAATTTAATAAGACTAAAGCAATAGGAATAATATCCCTTTTATTATCATCTTTATAATATTTAGCAATAAACAATATAGTTGAAACTTTAACAAACTCAGATGGTTGAAAACTTGGAATTGGACCAATAGCTAGCCATCGTTTAGCCCCTAAAATTGTAACTCCAAAAGGAGTAAATAAAGTCATTAACATAAGAATAATGGAGACAATTGATAAGGGATAACTCATAATTTCTATAAATTTAAAATTAATAAAATGAATTATTATTCCTACAAAAAAAGCCATTAAAGCAAAAATTAATTGCCTTTTTAGAAAATAATCGTGAGGTAAAGAATGAAGTAAAGCCTCATAATATGAGGCACTATACATTATGGTTAACCCGTATAAAACTAAAGAAAATAGAACAAGAAAGTACACAAAAGGAGATAAGAACAAATCTTCTTCACGCCTTATATGTTTATTTCTCATTTTACCCATCCTTAAAAAGGAATTATTCAACTCCTCAATTCCATTTTTTTACAAATGTTCATATATTCCAAGAACAAAATACTAATAGTGCAATTATTGAAAATAAAGTAGAAATCCTAGTAAATTGTAAAACTATTTTTGTTTCACTATCACCTTTTTTTTCATATAAATGATGAATAGGTGCAATAGAAAACACTTTTTTATTAAAAATTCTTATTGATAAAATCTGAATAAGAGAAGTAAAGAGTTCAATACTCAACATTAAAGAGGCAATAAGGAATATTATTGAGACCTTTAATGATAAAGAAATCATTAATAATGTTACTCCTAAAGCCATAGAGCCACAATCACCCATAAAATATTTTGCTGGGTACTTATTAAAATGTAAAAATGCAATTAATGAAGCGCTAATACTTATTGTTATTACAGTAATAGCTCCATTATTAGGTAGGATCATTGATACAAGTATTAATAAAACACAAATTGGTAAACTCACATAACCAGCCAAGCCATCAAGTCCATCAGTAATATTAAAAGCATTTACAAAATAAACCATTAAAAAAATTAACGCTACATTCTCAATAATTTTTTGAAATAGAGTTTCTCCATTTAAATAAGATATTCCACTTGAAATATAATTATTTTTTGTTCCGTAAACTACAAAAACAATTGCGATGATAAATTGCCAAACTAGTTTTGTTAAGCTCTTAATTCCATCACCATTATCACTTGACCTCTTATAGAAATCATCAACAAAACCTAATAGAGAAAAGCTTAAAATCGATGATAATAAGTATATTAAAAACTTACTTATTGGAGCAAAAATAAAAGTTGCAACTAAAGTTGCAAAAATGAAGGCAATACCACCCACATTAGGAATATTATCTTTATCTGAATGGAATTCAATTAGTTCAGGTTTATTTTTACTTACTAAGTTTGATAAAGTTTTAATCACCAGAATTGAAGTTAAATATGTTAATATATAACTTGTAATAAAAGGAAGCAAAAATAATGAGATAAAATTATTCATTATAAAACTCCTTGAAGTGTCGGCAATAATCTTTCAATTGCCATAGCTCTTGAACCTTTTAATAAAAACAAATCACCTTGCTTTTTATTTTTGTTTACTGCATAAGTTAATTCTTCAAAATCATCACTATAAAAAAGAGTATCTCGATAATTTTCTTTTTTTAAATATTTATAAGCATTCTCCATTTCTTTTCCATAAAGAAATGTGCTTTCTAATTTATTATTAAATATATTTTTTGCAATTTGAATATGCGCTTTTTTTGTACTCCTTCCAAGTTCTTTCATAGAACCTAAAACGACTTTTTTCTTACCTGACCAATTAATTCTTCTTAAATAACTTAGTATAAAATTTGTTGATATGGGAGAAGCATTATAACAATCTTCAATTACAGTAATATCCCCATCAACAATTGACCCTCGTCCTCTCATTGGTTCAAAACGAGATAAGCCTTCTAAAATTTGATTATTATCTAAACCTAATTGCTTTGATACAGTAATAGCCCCAACAATATCTTCTAATAAATGTTCTCCAATAATTGGAAGCTTTACTTTTTGATTATCTATAATTATTTCAATACCAAGTAAGCCTTTATCATTATATTTTATATCAGATAAACTATATTCTATCACTTGATTTTTCAAATTTTTACTCAATAATCTCTTATAATTACAATCTTTTGAAATAAAACCTAAATCTAAATCTTTATGAAATATTTTACCTTTTTCTTTAGCAATTTTTCTTCTTGAACCAAACTTTTCAATATGTGAATTCTCAATTGTTGTAATTAAAGCTTGATCAGGTTTTAACATAAAAATATGTTTGTCCATTTCACCAATATGATCTATCCCCATCTCAAAAACACCATACTCGGTAGTCCCATCAATTTGTAAAAGAGATAAAGGTAATCCAATTTCACTATTATAATTATTTGGTGTATATACGGTATTTCCTTTTGTAGAAAGTAATGCTGCTAAAGCTTGTTTTGTTGTACTTTTTCCAACTGAACCTGTAATAGCACTATAATTAATATTTGGAAATTGAGAAATATAATTTTTAGCTAATAATTGCAAGCCTTCAAGAGGAGAGACAACACCAAGGATACCAATATCATAATTTTTATATTTAGACAAAATCTCGTTTGCTTTTTCTTTTTTAATCATAATAGCACTGGCACCATTATTAATTGCATCTATAATAAATGAATGACCATCAAAATTTTGTCCATCTAAACAAATAAATAGACTATTTTTAGTAATTTTCCTTGAATCAATAACAACATCTAATATTTTTTTAGATGTTTGTTTTATAACAACTGCTTGTGCAAATCTTGCTATACTAAAGATTCCATATTTATATGTTGAAAAAGCCATTTTAACCTTCTTTTATTCATTTTTTGCCATTTGCAAATCTAAATCTTGTAAAAGTGCCATTTTATAAACACTTTCAGGGGTTTTTAAGGAACTAATTAAACTTAATTCCTTATTTCTTCTTTCAACTAATATTTCTCTTTCTTTCATTAACAAAGAATGTTCATTCATTGCACTTTGATTTAATCCACTTAAATAAGCGGGTGTAAAAAGACTTGTAAAGGTTGTAGCAATAGTAAATATTGTTAATGCATGAGAAAAGTTTAACTTTATGTTTTCATTTTTTCTTAACATTTCAACCTCCAAGGTTTTTAAATCAAAATTTTACAATTTATTATATTCTTTCAATCACTCTTAACTTTGCACTTCGGCTAGGAGGATTTATTTTATTTTCTTCATCTGTTGCGACTATTGGTTTTTTTGTAAGTATTTTAACCATAGGTTTCGATCCACAAGTACACCTCATTGCTTCAGGAGGACAGGTACATCCTTTTTCCAAATTTTTGAATGTCCACTTGACAATTCTATCTTCTAAAGAATGAAAAGAAATAACAGCCATTCTTCCACCAACTTTTAAAGATTTAACAGCATTTGTTATTGTACTTTCAATTCTATCAAGCTCATGGTTTACTTCAATTCTTAAAGCTTGAAAGGTTCTAGTAGCAGGATGTATTCTTCCATGTTTATATCCTTGCGGAACACTTTTAAAAATAATGCTCTCTAGCTCACTTGAACTTGTTATTTCATTAAGTTGCCTAGCTTCACAAATGGCCTTCGCAATCCTTCTAGAATATCTCTCCTCACCATATTTAAAAATAATATTAGCTAGATCATCTTCCTTATAGGTATTTACTACCATTTGTGCAGTTAGCTCACTTTTTTCATTTAATCTCATATCAAGTTTTTCTTCTTTTTTAAAAGAAAACCCTCTATTAGACTCTTCATAATGAAAAATACTAATCCCCAAATCAATTAAAACTAAATCCAATAATGGTCCATCATATTCTTTAAAGTAATCATCAAACCACGTATGGACAGGAATAAAACGGTCTCCAAATTCTTTCATTCTGAATTTAGCTTTCTCTTGAATATGTTCATCACAATCTAATCCAATTACAGTTAGATTTGGATGAGTATTAAGCATCATAAATGTATGACCACCCTCACCGGTGGTACAATCAACCATTAGTGGATTACTCTCATTTATTGGTATTAAGAATTCTTTTACTTCTTTTGCCATTACTGGATAGTGTACAAATTCCATTTTTTCTCCCACTACTGATTCATTTTACTAAATAGTTCAGCACTTGCTTCTTCAATATCTGCTCTTTCATTTATTGCTTGATAGTTAGATAAACTCCAAATTTCAATAAATGGTCCAGCATTAATCAATATGCCTTCACTTTTATTATCTAAACCAACATCTTCTCTCAAAGCTCTTGGTAAACTTATCCTATTTACCTTATCAATCTTTATATCCATAGCAGGAGCTATAAATCGTCTTAATAACATTCTGCTATTTCTATCAAACATTGATGCCGCACTTTTATTTATGGTATCTTTAATTAATTGGAAGTCTTTTATTGTAATTATTTGTAAACAGTTATCAACACCATATGTTAGAATATAAGGTTCACTTTCTAGCGTTTCCCTAATTTTTGAGGGAACTAAAAAGCGTCCTTTTTCATCTATAGTAATTTTAAAGATTCCTGTATCCACTTTAAAAAACTCCAATAATTAACAATTTTGTATAAATTTACCACTATTCAACCCTAATATTACACTAAATACCACTATATTACAACAAAAATAATTATTAAAAATTTTTTCGTAAAATGTAAAAAGAAAAATACTTAAATTATGTATAGTTTATTTATTTATACTCTTTATATACAAAAAAACCTAGAGAGGACCTCTAGGTGTTATAAGTGTAGATATTTTTTAATATTATATATTATTACAATTCTTTATTTCAAATATATTATAATCAATATTGGGGAAAATTGAATCTCTAGATTCACTTTTTACTAGCCACTCAGTATTAACTGCATTTTTACACATATTTGAATAAACAACATTAAAATTAGCTAAATGAGAAATTAATTGATTCTTTGCAAATTGAGAATTTGTATCATTAAAAATCATATAAGGCCAGTCACATGCCATAGACAATAAAACTTCTCTAGCAGCCTGATCTAAAAATCTTTTCTTTAAGCTTTGCTGATTTGGGAAACGTTCAGCTAACTCAACCATTCTCTCAATTGCTTTATGGGTATGACGATAAATCCAATTATTTGAACCATCTAACCAAATTTTAGCAAATCCACCTTCACTCCAAGAAGATAAACAAGGTTTAAGAGTTTGGAAATTCTTATATTCATTATTAATAAAATCTTTTGGACTAATTAATGAAACTGAAGAACATTCACTATTTTGTTCAGTAATAATCGTTTCTAGCCATTTAAGACCTTCATACCACCAATGCCCAAATAATTCAGCATCAAAACAAAGTGTAAATAAAGGATCTTGTCCATTCAAATTTGGTCTTACAGCTCTTCCTTTTTGAGCAATATTATAAATATAATTTAAAGCATGTTGTTCAGCAACTTTCATTGCTTTATCTCTATTATAATAATTTTTGTCTGGACCTTTTTGTGTAATTGCCCAATATTTAAATCCAGTAAAGACTCTTACCTCAGGTTCATGAATATATGGGCCAATGTAATCAATTGGTAAATCATAGCCAATATCTCTATAGAATTCACGATATTCTTTAGAAGAAGGATATCCATCATTTGACCAAACTAATGAAGTTGTTTGATAATCTCTTGGAAAAATAGAAACACCATTATCAGTTCTAACAGGTCTATATACACCTGTATCGCAACGTGTTTCACTAAATAAAACAGATTGGGAAGAAGCTGGGAAATAAGAAATATTATGCTTAGCTAAAATTTTTTCTACACCAGGATAATAACCACATTCTGGTAACCAAAACCCATCTGGTTCGTAGCCAAAGACTTCTATAAAAGTTTGAATACCAACCTCAATTTGGGCATTAATAGCAATAGGATATTCACTATAAACTGGGAAAAAAGAATTAGTTGCAGCACTTGCTAAAAGTTCAAGATACCCTTGTTCTTTTAATTCTTTAAAACCGTTTAGTATATTCATAGAATAAACATCAACATATTCTTTATAATTTAATTCGAGAGAGGCTAAATATGTTTTAGCCATATCTAAAGCTTCAACTTGTTCCTGAGAACAACGCTTAACTTCTTTTTTACCTAATTCAATATGTAATTTTAAATAATTTATGTAGCGTTTTTGTAGTAATGGATCAATTAACATAGAAATTAAAGTAGGTGAAAAACACATACTAATTTTATAATTAATATTACTATTTCTAAGTTTTTTAAGCATTCTTAATAATGGTAAATAAGATTCATTAATAGATTCAAATAACCAATCCTCCTCTAAGAATCTTTCATGTTCGGGATGTCTAATAAAAGGCATATGAGCATGCAGTACGAAATTAATATTAGTATTTGCCATCATTATCTCCATGAGCTAATTTTGTGATAACTGATTTAACAACTAGAGTATCCTTATATTCACCTTGCTTTGTTATAATAGATGAAAATGAAGAATTAAATAAAACAGGATTTTTTTCTAATTCTTGAGAATGTTTAAACCAATATGGAAGAGGAACGCTAATTGCAATAGATTGAGCTAATGCAACAATAATTCCAGCATTATTTTGAACACATAGAGAAACTTGATATGTACAACCTAACTCTGCCAAATTAATACTCCAACAAGTATCATCTTTATCAACAGATATATCGTAATAAGTGGTTTCTTGTGTTTCGTTATTTGTGGAAGTTACCCTTAAAAATACATTAGATAAATAAGTTTCATCTTCTTCAAGTAATTTTGCTTTACTAAGTGGGGATATAGACCAATATGCAAAACCCCAGCTCAAATCAGATAACATGAAATGAATTGATGTTTCCATATACAATTCAGTTAATTCTTCTACTCCTGGGAGATCTTGAACATCTCTTGTAGTAGCTGAATCACTTAATGCATTTACATATCTTTGTCCACTTGTATTTTGTAATCTATTGTTTAATTGAATAGTGCCATCAACTATATCAAAAATATCACTTAATTCATCTATCAAGTCATCTTTACTTAAACTATCGTAATCTTCAACGCCTTCTTGTTTAGCAAGATATTTTAATTCTTGAAAAGATAAATTACCAATATCAACAAGTATCATAAATAGATAACCCCTTTATACTCAACTTTAAGTTATGGTAAATAAAACTGATGTTTTGGTCAACAGTATTTAAGAGTAAAATCAGTATATAGCCTAGCTTCTACACAAAAAAAAGTATTTATGCTATATTCCCATTATGAATAATATAAGCAATAAAAAACTAATTCTCCATGGACACTTTTATCAACCACCAAGAGAAAACCCATTTACTGGAATAATTCCAAAACAACATTCAGCTTCCCCGTTTATTAACTGGAATGAAAAAATATTACACGAATGTTATGCTTCAAATACTAGCAGTAGATATTTAGATAAATACGGTAAAATAATTTCATTAATTAATAATTTTGAATATATATCATTTAATTTTGGTCCAACGTTATTATCTTGGATTGAAACTAATCATAAAGATGTTCATCAAAAAATAGTTGATGCAGATAAAGCAAGTTTAAGAAGATTGGGCCACGGTAACGCTATCGCACAAGGATTTAATCACACAATTCTTCCTTTAGATAACTTAGATGATGCTAGATTACAAATAAAATGGGGAATTGAAGATTTTAAATATCGTTTTAATAGAATGCCTGAAGGTATGTGGCTTCCAGAAGCTGCTGTAAATGAAAAGATAATTGATATTTTAGTTGAAGAAGGAATAAGTTTCATTATTCTATCTCCTTGGCAATGCAAAGCAATAGAAGATGAAAATAATAATATAATCGAATTAAAAAATACACCTGCTCCATACGATACTAGTTTCTATATTTACGGAGAGAAGGGAAATAAAATTAATGCTTTTTTCTATAACCCACAACTAGCGGAAGGGATTAGTTTTGGACATTTATTGAGAGATGCTGACAATTTATATAATGTAATTAAAAATATTTCTGACAAAGATAATACAAATTTTATTCATACTGCTACAGATGGAGAAATTTATGGACATCATGAACCATTCGGAGATATGGCCCTTGCCGCTCTTGTTAGAAAAGTGATAGAAAGAAAAGAATTTGAATTCACAAACTATGCGACTTTCTTAGAAGAAAATCCACCAACAAAGCGTGCAATCTTACACTCTGGAGAAGACAACAAAGGAACAAGCTGGTCTTGTTTTCATGGGGTTAGTAGGTGGTATAAAGATTGCGGATGCCATACTGGAGGAGAACCTAACTGGAACCAGAAATGGAGACTTCCTTTAAGAATTGCCTTCAATAATAATTCAACAAAACTAAAAGAAATTTATAAAAATAGAATTTTAGAGATTTTTGATTCAAAATTGGATCCAATGAAATTACTGATGGATTATTCACTTGTTGTATGTGGTTCTATTAAAATGGAACAATTTATTGATAATCTAGTAGCTTCTTATAATGAAGCAAAAGGTTTTGAAACTGAAATAGCTTCGCTTTTAGTAGGAATAAAAAATACGCATTTCTCTTTTACTTCATGTGGTTGGTTTTTCAATGATCTTGCAGGAGTTGAACCTGTTCAAAATATTCGATACGCACTTTATTCAATTAATTTATTTCAAAAATATAGCAAAGAAAGCCTCTTAACACCATTTTTAAAAGATTTAAAACTTGCAAAATGTAATAATAAAAGTGATGGTGATGGTATGACCATTGCTCAAAAATCTTTAAACTTATTACCCGGAGAAGTTGAAGCTTCCTTATTTTTTATTTTAAATAGATTAATTGCAAAGATAGAACTTTACGAAAATAGCTATGGAAGATTTTTATTAACTAAATATATGATTGTCGAAGAAAATATAAAATTTGAAATTTTTGACTCTTTTTCTTTAAGAGAGTTCAAAGGAGAAGCTGTATTTGACGAAAATTCTGGAGATACTGGTTTTGAATTATATTTAACATTGCTAGACAAATTAACAAAATCAACAAATCATTATACTATTAACAATAAAGATGTAAATGAAAGAATTGTTGATTTAACTTATAATTGGATTGAAAGATCTTTAAGCGTTGTAGATGATATTGAATTAAAACAAATTGCTAAAAATATTGATAACTATTCTATGATTTCAAAAGGAAGTAAATTCGTACCTAATGATGCAATTTTTATTGAAAATATTGGTACTTGTCTAAGAGCGCTAAGGTCACTCTTTATTACACCAAACACTTTAACTTGGGAATCAAAGAAGCAAAGTATTTCTCATCTTATTGATTTCATTATGATCCAAGGCCGAAAAAAAGAAAAAGATACTGTAAAAAATATATTCAATGAAGAAGCAAAATCAATTGCTTATAGAATTGAAGAAGATGGATTACATAATAATTTAATTGAATACACAATAGATTTTTTGACCATGGCGCATGAAGAAAAATTAAATCTCGAAATGAAAGCTTTACAAAATATTGTATATAGTTACATTGATAAAGATTTAGATAAATTAAATATCAATAAAATATTATTTACACAAATGAAAGAATTATTAAATTTTGTAATTTAATTAAAAATACACCTTTCAAAATATTTTTTTGATTGGTGTATTTTTTTTATATCTAAATAATATTAAAATTATATTGTTATATTATAAAATATTATAGTTTAAATATAATAATTATTATAAATAAATTTAATCGAGCAATGACTTAGCATGATCAATAGAAACCTTTGAATTAACATCACCTGATAGCATTCTTGAAATTTCAGAAACTCTTTTTTCTGAATCTAACTCAACAATAGTAGTAAAACTTTGGCCTTCATTAACATATTTTTTTACAAGTAAATGATTATTAGCTTTACTAGCAATAGAAGCTAAATGGGTTATTGTAATTACTTGAGAAGTTGTTGCCAACTCTTGTAAAGATTGTGCGACATTTGTTGCAACTTCACCACCAATACCAGCATCAATTTCATCAAAAACTAATGTTGAAACATGATCTTTTTCACTCAAAGTAGCTTTAATTGCCAACATTACTCTTGAGAGTTCTCCACCACTTGCTATCTCCTTAATACTTCTTTTTTCAATTCCTGGATTTGCACTCATTATAAATTCTATGCTATCGTAACCTGCTAAATGATAATCTTCTTTTGTAAAATCTATTGCAAAGGTAGCATGAATCATACCCAATTTTCTTAGTGTTTTTTCGATAGAAGACGATAGCTTTAATGCTGCTTTTTTTCTTTCTGTGCTCAATTGTTCAGCTTTAGCTTTCAATTCTTGCCTTGACTTATTTAATTTTTTGTCAATAAATATAATATCATCTTGCCCATTTGTTAAAGCATTAAGTTTTGAATCAATTGATTCTTTAAAAATCAAAACATTATCTAAAGATGGTCCATATTTTTTCTTAATTTTTTGTAATTGAGATAAACGACTTTGCATCTCATCAAGTTCAACTTGACTATATTGCATATTATCAACATAATCTTTTAAAGTTTCATAAATATCTTCAACCTCAATTACACAACTTTTCATTCTATCTTTCAAATTTCCAATAGAATCATCTTTTTGACTAATTTTATCTAACATTTGAGTACAATTTTCTAAATTATTAATTGTACTTGAACCTTCATAGGAATTATTTAATACTTCTAATATATAACTTACATTATCATGAATTTGTTCAAACTGACTTATCCTTCTAATATTATCAGATAATACCTCATCTTCATTTTCCCTTGGATCAATAGAATTAATTTCATCAAAAGCATATTTGAGATAATCCTCTTGTTGCCTTGATGAATTAATTATATTTTCTATCTTTATCTTCTCTTTCTCTAAGTCCTTAACATCTTGATAATTTTTTTTATATTCTTCTAATAATAGAAGAGTATCTCCAAAATTATCTAATAAACTTAATTGTTTTGAACTTTGCATAATTGATTGATGTGCATGCTGGGCAGAAATATCAATCAAATAAGTTGACAATTGAGCAAGCAAAGTTCTATTTACAGCTTCATTATTGATATAGCTCAAGGTTCTCCCATTTGATTTAATTACTCTTTTAATTATTAAAGTATCATCAACACATTCAACATTATTTAATTTTAAAAAATCTAATAAATCAGAATCTCTATTATCAATAAAAAACTGGCCACTAACAGAAGCACTTTCATACCCTTTTCTAATTGCAGAAGAATCTGTTTTACCCCCTAATAATAAAGAAAGTGCAGATAACATAATTGATTTACCAGCGCCTGTTTCCCCAGTAATAACACTAAATCCTTCTTTAAAATCTATATGAATATCTTCAATTAGTTTAAAAGCGTGTATATCTAAACACTCAAGCATTACCTCTTCCTCCTGACCAATTCAATTTGTCTCTTAATATATCAAAATTTGTTCTATTATTTGTAACAAGTAAAATAGCTTTTGTTCTAGATTTTCTTATTTCAACAATATCATTTTCGAAGACTTCTGTATTTACCTGACCATCCAAATTAACCATTACTTCTGTTCTTTGATTTTCTAAAATTTTAAGAGATATTCGTCTTTCACTTGAGACAACTAAAGGTCTATTTGATAATGTAAAAGGACAAATTGGAGTACATACTAATGCAGATAAATCATTATCAACAATAGGACCACCAGCAGCTAAAGAATAACCTGTGCTCCCAGTTGGTGTTGATACAATCATCCCATCTGCTCTAAAACTACCTAAAAAAGTATTATCAACACTCATATCTAAAGTGATAACTTTACTCAATCCATTAGAAGTAACAACTACTTCATTTAATGCAGTGCCTCCAAAGACAATATCGCCTTTTCGAATAATCGTAGCTTTTATTGTAGAGCGCTTATGAAGTAAATGCTTGTTACCCCCATTAATGTATGAATTTAAGGTATCTTTCCACTCATTAACAGAAACTTCAGTAATATAACCAAAGGTACCCATATTAACAGGTAAAATGGGTACACCTAAATCTTGAAGGTGTCTTACACAGTATAACACTGTTCCATCTCCTCCTAATGAAATAACTAAATCAATATGACCATCATAATCAATTTGAGAAGAGTTGGAATTTGTAATAAATAAAGTTGAATTTATATTTATTTGTTTTAAATAATTTATTATTTCATTTGAAATTTCTTTAACATTATTTTTTTGCCAATTTGCAACAATCAATATATTTTTCAATTTTTTAGCCATTAATGAAACTCCTATGGTAAATGAGAGATAACTTTTACTAAGATATCAATTTCGCCTGTTTTTAAAAAGGGATAGATAGGAAAAGCCACTGCTCTTAATAATGAAGAGCTAGCAATAGGAAAAAGACTATATTGATTTAAGTAATCACTACCTACACTATCTGTGAACATTTTCTTACAAGTTACACTATATTTTTTTGCAAACTTCAGTGCTTCTTCAGGATTAGAATCTAAAATTACTGGGAAACACCATCCATTCGAAAAAAAACTAATATCTTTAATTCCAAAAAGTTGATGATCTGTCTTTAATAAAGCTTTTTTAAACATATCAAAAATTTCATTTCTTTTTATTAAATGATGATCAACATCATGAAGCTGAATTATTCCAAGTGCAGCATTCAAATCTGGCAATTGTTCATATTTTGAAATAAATTGATATTGTTTTTTCAATAAATCTTTATATTTTTTCTCATCATCATAAAGAATTGCTGCGCCACCACCACATGAAACCACATGTTCTTGTTCAAATGCACAAATAACAATATCTCCAAAACAACCTGCATAATAATCATCAAACTTAGACCCAAAGCTTTGTGAAATATCTTCAATTATTGGAATATTTAATGATGAAAAATCTTCATTAAATGGAATTTGACAATAAGGTTCATTTAATAAAACGGCACAAACATTTTCATCTATGTTGTCCAAAATATTTTTTACTGATAGGCAACAAGTCTCCTCGTCTATATCAAGATATTTTAGTTTAACATTTAATGACTTTGCTGCAATTTTATATATTCTCGGAGCTAAAACAGAGGTTATAACAATACTTCCTTCTTTAACCCCAGAAAGTTTTAATGATGAAAGGATTGCATCATAATAACTTCTGATTGCTATTCCACCTTTTTTATGAAGTTTTTCACATAGCAAATTTAAAAATTCTTGTTTTTTTACACCTGGTCCAATCTTTTCATCAACCATTGTTTGCAACACAGATTGCATATCTTTTCTTCTAAGGGTTGGTTTATAAAATTCAATATTATCTGCCACAACTACCTCAATTTATTTATTTATATATATAATATATACGATTATTTAAGAATATTCTTTAATTATTTATTATTTTTATTAATTCTACTTATTTTTCTTATAATTCTATTTTACAATAAATTATTGTTCAAAGCTATAATAAAATATGATATGATATTTTTATGGAAATATCAAAAACAGATGCTGTAGAAATAGTTAAAGAAATTTCAAATTTACTTCATAAAAAACTCAATATAATGAATAATGAAGGCATTATTATTGCTAGCTCTGATCCCTCTAGAATCAATACTTTTCATGAAGGTGCTTACAAAATAATTAATGAAAAATTAATTGAACTAGAAATACAAGAAAATGATTATGATTTAAAAGGGTCCTATATTGGATTAAATTTTCCAATTGAAATAAATAATGAGATTATAGGGGTTGTTGGTATTACTGGAAATAGTGATGAAACAAGAGCATTTGGCAATATAGTAAAGAAAATGACAGAAATTCTTATTGAAGGAAAAATAAGAGAAGAAAACTATAGAAATAAAGAAAAAGTCAGAGAATATTTTTTAATCGATTGGGTTTCAACAAATAATACTTTATTCAATTCCCAGCTGATTCAAAGAGGATTAGAATTTAATATTGATGTTCAAAAACAAAGAAGAATAGTTTGTATGGATATTTCAATTATTGAAAAAGATAAAATCTTAATGTTAGAAAAAAGAATAAAAAACAAACTTTTATCATATGATTCTTCAAATTTAATATTTAGAGAATCTAACTCAATAGTATTAGTTACACAAGAATTAAACAGGGAGAAAATAAATACTCAATTAAATTCAATAATTAATTTAAGCAAAAAAGATAACGCAAAAGTATTTTTTGGAATTAGTAAAATTGTTACTGAATATTATAATATTCATAATTATTTTGAAAATGCAAAACATGCCTTAATTATTCAAAAAAGCAAAAATGTAAGTGGAATTTTATATTATAGTGATTTAAATATTGAACTAATCTATGAACAGATTCCAACACTTACTAAAAACCAAATAATAAACAAAATCTTTTCTAATTATGACGAAACTGAAAAAGGTAGAATTATCAATATTTTAACAATTTACTATGAAAATAATTGCTCGATAAAGAATGCTTCTAATCTATTAAACATGCACCCTAATACACTTCAATATCATTTAAATAAAATAAAAAATATCACAAATCTTGATCCTAGAAACATTAAAGATTCTATGCTTTTTCAATTATGTATTGATTTCTATAATCAAATCAAAAATTAAACTTTATTTGTTCTAAACACCAATAAACATAATATTTTTTTATTATACAAAACAATATATTCCAGCAAATATCTATGATATTCTCATTGTAATGGAGGACTATATGAAAGTAGTTATTGCATCAGATTCTTTTAAAGGAAGTGCTACATCTTTAGAAGTGGCAACAGCAATTGAAAGAGGTATTTTAAAAGCGGATAAGAATGTTAAATTTGTAAAATTCCCTGTTTCTGACGGAGGGGAAGGGTTAATAGAAGTTATAGAAAGTTTAAGTGGATATACTAAAAAAACAATAATTGTAAATGATCCTTTATTCAATAAAATTCAAGCTAGCTATGCTAGTAACACTGATACAGCCTTTATAGAAATGGCAGCTGCTAGTGGATTACCTCTTGTTCCAATGAACAAAAGAAACCCATTAAATACTACAACATTTGGTACTGGAGAATTAATAAAAGATGCACTTGAGAATGGAGCTAAAAAATTAGTAATTGGAATTGGAGGAAGTGCAACTAATGATGGTGGTATTGGAATGTTATGTGCTTTAGGTGCTAAATTCTATGATTCAGATAATAATGAATTATCTCCAATCGGAAAAAGTCTAAATCTAATTAGCAAAGTTGATTTTTCCTCTTTTTACAAAAATTTAAAAGATGTTGAAATTTCTGTTGCATGCGATGTAGATAATCCTTTATGTGGTGAAAATGGAGCAAGCTATATCTATGGGCCACAAAAAGGTGCTGATGAAGAGACTGTTGAATTCTTAGATAAGAGTTTAAAAAAGTTTTCAAAAGTAGTTTGTAAAGAAAAGGAAGCACTTGAAGCAGGCAGTGGAGCTGCTGGTGGACTTGGTTTTGCACTTAAAGCATTTTTAAATGCAGAACTAAAAAGTGGTATCGAATTAGTTTTATCAGCAATAGGTTTTGAAGAAGCTGTTTCAGATGCTGATTTAGTAATTACGGGTGAAGGGAAAATTGATGGACAAAGCAAAAGAGGAAAAGTACCAGTTGGAGTTGCAAAACTAGCTAAAAAGTTCAATGTCCCAGTTATTGCTTTAGCTGGAGATATCGGAAAAGGGACTGAAAGTTTATATGATTTAGGAATAGATGGAATAGTCTCAACAACAAGCAGAGCAATGCCTCTTGAAGAAGCTATGAAGCATTCACTTGAATTAACAGAAGATGAAGCATTTAGATTATGGAAAATACTTCAAATTCAATTAAAACATTAATTAAATATTTATTAAATTTTCCCTCTATTTATAGAGGGATTTTTATAAAATTTGAGTATATTCTTTGATAAAATATGCAATTCCATCCTCATTATTTGATTTTGTTGTATATTTTGCACTTTTCTTTATTTCTGAATTTGCATTCCCCATTGCTACAGTATGTGGAAATTTACTTAACATCTCAAGATCATTATGACTATCACCAAAAACTATAATTTCATCATCATTAATGTTTAATAGATTCAAAACTTTTTTAATCCCAAAATATTTATTTGCTTTCTTATTTAAAATTTCTAAATAATTAACATGCGCTGAAGTTATGTATAATTCTTCGATGATATCTTTCTGTTTATCTAAAACCAAATCTTGTAAATCTTTGTTTATACCTTGATTTTTGCCAAAAAACTCACATTTAACAGCCATTTCTTTTTTACTATCATAAAGATCTTGATTAATTAAATTTTTTCTATCATCTGCAGAGTCGATAATATATGAATCTATTTTATCCTCTTCTAAATATATACATTCTGGTGTATATATATTTAAACTAACTTTTATCTCTTTAGATAAAGAAATAAAATAATCTATTGTCTTTGAGCTTATTGGAATACTATCGATTATATTGTTTTTTTGAGGATCAAAAATTAAAGCACCATTTGCTAATATCATTGGTTCTTTTATATTTAAGGACTTAGTCATTGGTATACTAGTTTGTGGAGTCCTACCAGTAGCTATAATAATTTTTATACCTTTATCTTTCAACTGAAGTAACACTTTTTTTGTTTCTTCCAAAATATTTAATTGAGGACTTAATAAAGTTCCATCTAAATCTAAAATAATTGCTTTTATATTTGTAATTTTATTCATAATTTTAGAATTAGATTAATTGTATTTATTTTAATAATCAACAGGTTATAAACACTTAAATATAAATATTTAATATTATTTTCAATAAAGCAAAAAAAAATACACCATAAGGTGTAAAAAATAAAAAAGGCCCGGCAGCTACCTACTCTCCCACAAAAATGTAGTACCATCGGCGTAAGAGCGCTTAACTG
>RZYO01000250.1 GCA_009930325.1 Spirochaetia bacterium
CCATTTGAAGAAACAGCAGAAACAGTTAAATCGCTAGTTGGTTCTTCTGGAGTAACAGGAGTTCCAACATATCCAGGAGTCTTTAAAGCAGGTTCTTGACCTGTAACATTAACTCCATTTTGTTGAATAGCAATTCTAGAATCAGAAACCTCAACAACCATAGCTGGATCATATCCATTAGCAGCAAGGGCAGCATCAGTAGCAAAAGCTCTAAGCTTACCATTTGATACTAAATAAACAGTATTAGAAGATTCTGGAGAAACAAGCATTCCGTTAGGAAGGTTTCCAGCATCTACATAAGACTCGTCTATAACATTTCCAGGTTGGAATTGAAATTTCATTAAAAAGTCATCTGGTACCCAAGTAACTTTGCTCCAATCATTAGAAGCTCCGTTATTAACCATTTTTTCATAAGCAGCTGCACTGTGGAAAGGTCTTATTTTTCCTTCTGAAACAAGGAAAACAGCTTCACTTTCATATCCAGGAACAGCTGATTCAGTAGCTCTAAAGATGTAACCATCTCTAAAGTTTAAAGGTTCACCAGTTGGGAAAGCATCAAAAGTAGTTTGATCTACGTTTGTAACTTCGTTTGCCCAATCATCAGTGAATCCCCAAGAATAATAAACAGTAACATAAGGGAAAACTCTTTTTTGACCATCTTGTATTAAATACAAAGCGTCAGTAGTAGGAGCTTTTATTACATCACCATTTGAAACTGTAGCAGCAGAAACAACACCTACAGGAAGCATAACAGCTACCATAGCAAGTGAAGCAACTAAGCTAACAGCTTTTTTAGCAATATTTCTTAAATTATCCATAAAATTAATTATATCCTTAACAATTAAACCTTCTGTATAAATTGTATTTTGAGAACAAATTTTTAGAAAAAGGTAAATATTTTAAATATTTCGACCTCTTATGAACCTTTTATTTACTAAAACCAAAGTTTTAATAAATGAAAAAATTTGAATCTCACAATCTATAAGAAAAGTAAAATTGCGATTAACTTGAGACGGCATAAGGCTTATTAAATAACCGTCCAAGTATGAATTATATTGCCTTTTTTAGACAATACTCTACAGAATTTGCGGGAAAATCTGCACAATACTACCTACAAAAGGAAGATAAAACTTTAAATAAAACCTCCTTAATATTCATGTACGGACAGCATAGGTTTCCTATACTGTTCCTACAAAATTATTCAATTATAACATCAATTTCAATATTCTCTTCAATAACATCATTATTTTCTTCATCATCCGGGAGAACATTACTATCTTCTACATTATCATTTTCTTCCACAACATCATTATTATCATTTTCCCCTAAAACATCTATTTCTTCATTATTTTCTTCTAATTCCAAATCATTATCTGTAATAATATCATTATTTTCACCTTCTGGGCTAGAAGAATTATCCACATTTTCTATATTTTCGCTTTCTGTAGGAACAGGACAAGATTCTTGTCCTATTTCTAATTCTGTCCCATCAGGACAAACTTCTTGTCCTGTTCCTACATTATTATTTAAGAAATTCTCATGTTCTGTAATTATATCTTCAACAACTTGAAGAGCATAAGATAAATCAACATCAGCAGAAGCTAATAATCTTTTAGCATCTTCTAATCTTTCTTTTATCTTAACTGATTCTTCTTTTTTACCTTCTAAAACTAATTCATCCCAAACAATATCATCTGATACTGAATTTTGAATATCATCTATTTTAGCAATAGCTCTTGAAGAAACAGAAGATATAATTTCATCTCTTTCAGAGGCATCTACATTATTTTTTTCAACATGAGAAGCAGCAATTTTTAAAGCTCTTATAGCAACTTTATTATTGCTCATTTCAACCTTATCTATAGCATCTTTTACATCTTCATCAGATACTTTATCTCTTGTATCAATTAAAGTCTTATTATATTCACCAATTCTATCACCTATCATTCTAGCAGTAATAACAACATCAGAAGAAGTAGATTTATCATTATTCATATTATCTATTTTGCTAGATAATCTAATAATAGAAACATCTATTTCAGAAAAAACAGAAGCAACTGCTTTTTTAGATTTAGGATCTGATAATGTTTCAGATGATGAATCTAAATATTGAGAAAATTCAGCAAATCTTTTACTAGCAATTTCAAGTTCTAAATCCATTTTATCTTCAGGAGAAAAAGTAAATACAAATCTAACTTTTTCAGTAGCTATTTTTACAGGATATAAAAAATCACCAGGCAAATCGTCTGATGCAGAATAAACTACAGAACCACAAACAGCAAAAACAAAAGAAAAAGTAGCAAAAGAAACTGCTATTCTTTTGAAAGCTAAAGGAACTATAATAGGATTTTTATAAGTATTTTTATTTTCAGAAAAACTAGTAGATCTTACAGAATTCAAAAATCTCTTCTTAGCATTCTCTTTATAAGAAGCATCAGGAGTTATTTTTTTAAGATCAGAAATTTTAAAACCTACCTTTTTCATAAAATTTAGAAATCTTACTTGCTTACATAATATGAGACGAATGAGAT